>JAZQJK010000025.1:0-3515 GCA_045541615.1 Bacilli bacterium | reverse complement strand
TAAAAATAAAATAAAAGGGGAATATAAATGTTAAAAATTGAAGATAGTTTAATAAAATTTATCGATGAAACACCAAATGCTTATTACAGCACTGAAAATATAAAAAAAATACTCACCCAAAGTGGGTTTATAGAATTATTCGAAAATGAATCTTGGGACAATTTAAAGGAAGAAGGTGAGTACTTTACCATAAGAAACGACTCCTCATTAATCGCGTTTAAAATGGCTCCTAAAGATAAAAAACTGGGTTTTAACATAGTTTCAGCACATGGTGATTCACCGAGTTTTTCGATAAAACCCAATGCTGATATATTTGATGGAAATTACATGAAACTAAACATAAGTGGATATGGGAGAATGCTCAATTATTCGTGGTTAGATAGACCCTTATCGATCGCAGGTAGAGTGGTCATTTTAAATGATAGAACTTATGAAAAAAGATTGATAAATATAGATAAGGATTTACTAGTAATACCCAGTCAAGCAATACATATAAACGAGATGGCTAATGAAAAAAATAAACTCAATCACCAAACGGATATGCTACCAATTATTTCTTTAACAGGTGACAAGTCTTTAGAAAACATCATAAAAGAAAATTTACCTAAGTGGGATGTAAATGTTGCTAAAATATGTGACTATGATTTATATCTTTATAATAGAGATAAAGGAAAATACATAGGGTTAAATGAAGAAATGATTTCATCTCCTAGACTCGATGATTTAGCACCACTGTTTATATCTCTTATGAGTTTTCTTGAGTCAAAAAATTCTAACACCATATGTGTCCTTTGTACTTTCAATAATGAAGAAATAGGAAACCTCACCATGCAGGGGGCAGATTCTACATTTCTAATAGACACTTTAAGAAGAATTGCTGGTTTTTTAAAAATGGATATATTGCCCATGCTCAGTAATACTTTTTTAGTAAGCGCGGACAATGCTCACGCTTTGCATCCAAATGCTCAAAACAAAAATGACCCGACAAATACAGTTTTACTTAATAAGGGTGTGGCAATAAAATATGATATAAATTACACTACGGAAGCAGTAACTTCCTCAGTATTTAAGGGCTTATGTGATAATGCTGGTGTACCATATCAAAACTATGTCAGTAGGTCTGATATGAATACTGGAACTACTTTAGGCGGAGTTAGTCAAAGTCATGTAGGTGTAGATTCAGTAGATGTTGGTCTCCCTCAACTTGCAATGCACTCAGCAAATGAGATTATAGGTTCAAAAGATGTAAACTATCTTTACAAGGCGTTACTGGAATTTTATAACAGCAAAATAATAAAAGAAAAACACAATTTTAAAATACTCTCTAAATAAGTAGGTGAAAATATGATTTATACTAGTTCTCATAAATATTGGAATAACGACGAGTTATTTACATGTGCGATATCTGGTAATCGTGGAATGGATGCCGGTTATGAGGGAAAATGCTATCCGAAATTAGCACCTAAATACGCATTTTGGAAAATTTGGCACGATAATATAGGAAAAATTAGTATAGAAGAAAACACAAAATTTTATATAAGTGAATATTGGATGCATGTTCTATCAAAACTTGACCCTCAGGAAGTATATGAAGAACTCGATGGTATGGTTTTGCTTTGCTATGAAGAAAATGATGCTTTTTGCCATAGACACATAGTAGCAGTATGGCTTGAATTATCGCTTGGTGTTGTAGTTCCAGAAATAAAAAGATGTAACAATAAAATAGAGATTATAGAAAGACCCGAATATATAAAAAAATACCTAATAGATGTATTAGAAAATACTACGGTAAAGTGTCCAAAATGTAAATCGAAATAAGCACTCATGCGTTCTTTTTTTTAGACTTTTAGTCAATAATTTGGTATAATATTAATAGCAAAAAAGGCGGTAATGAGATGAACAAATTTACTTTAATGAATAAAAATAAAAAAATCTTAGATTTTGAATATAGTGATGAGGAACACACTATAATAAAGTTTGAACGAAATTATCTCGATAATGAAATTTATGCTCCATTTGGTTTAATTAAAGATGATAATATAGATAAAAGTGAATTTAATAAATGGTGGAAAAATAGACAAATCCCAGCATCAAGGAATGGATTAAAAGAATTGTTACGTACAAGTGATATTTATGACAAAGAAAATTTTGATTTGTTAGATGCAAAAGCATATTGTTTATCGTTATCAGACCAATATTGGGTGAAAAGAGTTGATGAAGATATCTTATGGGAAAACATAAATTTCTTTGATAATAAATTTTCGGAAGACATTGGTAAAATATTATTTGATGGTGGAAGAACATCAGTGAACTTAAATCTAAATACTCCAGATATGACAAGTAATGGTAACTATCAAAAAAGATGGAAAATAATAGACGGTGATAGATACTTAATCAAGGCCGGTGGAAAAATGATTAATCAAGAACCGTTTAACGAAGTCATCGCTACAAAATTATATGAAAGAATTTTAAATGATAATGAATATGTAAAATATAAAATCATTTATGACAATGATAGAGCAGTATCAATTTGCAAAAACTTCATAACAACAAATACTGAATTAATTCCCGCATGGAAAATAAATGAATATTACGAATTTTTAGAACAAGAAAATAAATATGAACATTATATTAGGTGTTTAAATGAATTAAAAATACCAGATGCAAATATTTTAGTAGATAAAATGATTATATGTGATTTTATTCTAGCAAATAAAGATAGACATTTTAATAACTTTGGAGTTATCAGAAATGTTGATACATTAGAGTTTGAAAGAGTTGCACCTATATTTGATAATGGCTGTTCATTATGGTTTGATGAAAATGATATGTACATTGGTGAATTCTTTTTAACAAAACCATTTGAAGAATATGAAAAAACGCAAGTTAGTTTAGTTAAAAACTTAAATTGGTTGGATATGAGTAAATTAGATGGTTTTATAGAAGAAGTTAAAGAGGTTTTATCTGGCAATAAATTGCTATCACAAGAAAGAATAAACAAAATTATAAAGGAAATAAATCTTAGAATTGAATTTATTAGCAAATTGAAACAAAATAGAGAACAATAGTGTTTAAAACATAGCATATGAAATGTGAATCGCAAGTGGTTCACTTTTTATTATATTAGGAATAATTTTTATTGAATAAAATAACTTTTGTGGTAGAATATGCCTTATAAATTAATTGATTTATGGGGGCTACATATGGACAAAAAATTTAATGAACTTTTAAAAGAACTATATTTACTTTACGGCATCGATTCCAACTACCTTGCAGAGGAGATGCATCTTTCCATTTATACAATTCGTAAATTAGAAAATAAGACTTCTATTAAAAATACATCTTTTAATGATAAAGTAAAATTATATTATGTTTTAAAAAAACTTTCCGAAGAAGAAAGTGATAAAACTTTTGTAATAAACTTTATAAATTTACTTACACGTAATTTAATAAAAGAACATGATTTTAACGTGCCAAAAAGTAATTACATTTCTATTTATAACTTTGGTGAATAT
>JAZQJK010000024.1:0-5264 GCA_045541615.1 Bacilli bacterium | reverse complement strand
TCCAAATCATCGATGCTATCTATTATGAATGGTGAATTAACTTTCCCATCACCATCTAAGTTTTCTCCTATGGCAATGTTATTTGTAGTTAGGAGTTGTCCATCTATGTAAGTATCTACGTAGATAATAGTATTTCTTATGTCTTTATATGTGATAATCGTCGATGCGAAAGAACCATTTACAATATAAGGCGTGTTGGCATATGCAAAATCAGATGTAATATCATTTCCAGTTTTATCTCTAAATTTATATGTCACTCTACTTCCACTAGGTACGTTGTTTGCTCTTGTCATAATGTAATATTGATAATAACCATATGTACTGTTATATACATAATTTGGGTCAAATATAGTTATCACATTTGCTTCTTCAGTTGTATTTTCAGTGAACGCATAAATGTTATAAGGTTCTGAAGTACTCAGTGCTTTACTAGGTTTTACTAATATCATGTAATTATTTCCATAGAGTTCTAAATCATCGATATCTAGACTATATCTACCAGGTAAATTTGCATCTATACTTCCGAGTAGCTCATATTCTGAAGTACTCCAGTTAGAGATGTAGATTTCATATGTTACATCAGTCGTCGTTTCAGTTTCGAAAGAAATGCGTTTTAATATTTCTTTTTCGACAGGTTTATAAAATATCTCCAAAACTGAGTAATCCGAATTTTTTCCTTCATATATAGGACCGAGTTGTGCATACGAATTATCGTAATCGGTTTTCACGGTTTTAACTACTCCACCCGTTTGCATTATATATGAATCATATGCAAGATAAATGAAATCTTCATGTGAACCCCAAGAATTTTTTAAAATCCATGCCCCATTTACTTCATAATAAGTTCCAGAATTCGATTCGCATTCGCTTTTTGAAACCTTAGTAGTTGCGTGGCCATCAGGGTAGGCACAATATTTTGCACTATAATCATCTTTCCATCCTACTATGCTCATCGCATGTGTACCATTGTATGGAAGTGTTGTCCCACTTTCTTCTTCACAGCTATTTTGCCAATTGATAAGAGATACTCCATCAGAGTTATCCGCTATGTAACAGTTTCCACTTGAAGACTTTTGTGGAGCAAGTGTTGAGACATATACTGAACCATTTTCCATGACATGCTTTTTAATCATATTTCTAAATGATACTTTAGTATTTAGAGAGGCAGTTAAATTATCTATATAAGGAAAGTATATATAATCTGTAACTGTAAATTCATTTTCAGCATCAAAAACATCACTTAAACTCATAGTTGGGAATGTGTATTCTATATAGTTTTCCCATACACCTGTTCTCTTTGCGGGAGATAAGCCAATGCCATAGAAAAGTGATGCATAAGAGAAGTTTCCACCATCACCTAGCCTGCGATTCAAAGAATATGGATTGTATTTTTCTTCATATACTTGAACACTTTGAGGTTCAAAGCCAATGTAATCCTCATAAATCGTCTTGTTATTATTTGGATAGGCAGAAGCATAATCGAGTTGACTTTCTGAGAATAGCACTGGGTCACTCACATCTCTTAATCCATGTATTAAAATATTACTCTCCACTGATGAATTAGAAGCAAAAGCCCAACATAAACCTAAAGTATTTTGATTTCTCGGTGTCGTGACATAATTTACACCATTTACATTCCTTAAATCAAATGAACTAGGTATGATATTAGTTCTATCTAGTGATGAAAAAAGAGAAGTATCGAGTGGTTTATATGGAGCAGAATACTCGATTACATATTTTTCTGGAGCAACTGCCCAATTTTTTTTCTCTTCAACAGTTAAACTTTCATACTTCTCCCAAAGAGGGTTCAATATTTTATTAGAGTTATCTCTAACCAGAGTTCCGGCAATTTTAAAATCGCCTTTCAGTACATCAGCATGAACATTCACAGTTAAAAACATACTCAAAATAATAATCAAATTTAATACACTTTTAGTTTTCATAATACCCTGCCTCTACTATAGATAATTTTACCATATAATTTACCATAATTACAAACAAAAAAGTGTTACTTTGAACACTTTTTGCAAAATTTTTATTTTAATACTGACTGACACCTTTTACATAGACCTTCTCTAGTCTCATCTACATAGTTCCAGCATCTCTCGCATTTTTGTCCCTCACTTTTAGTAAGTGTTATTTTATATCTCGCGTCGATTGAATCTGATAATTCAATAGTTACCTTAGATACTATGAACAATTGATGTAAATAGTTCTTTAATTCTACTGCGACATCTTCAAATTCATTTGACACTTGGACACTTAATTCTGCTTCTAAACTAGAACCGATTAGTTTTTCATTTCTAGCTTCTTCTAATATTTTATTGGCTTCATCTTTAAGTTCAAAGAATTTATTCCATAATTGTAGGATGTCTTCTTCTTTATCATAGTCAAGTACTTTTGGCATATCCTCAAGATGAACACTTTTTAAATCCATGTTCATGTATCCATATACTTCTTCTGATGTGTATGGTAGTATAGGTGCTAGAAGTCTAATTAGTGCATAAAGTACATCATATATAACTGTTTGAACACTTCTTCTTTCTAGTGAATCAGTTTTTTCAATATATAAAATGTCCTTTGTAAAATCTAAATAGAAGTTAGATAAACTGAATGATACAAAATTATTAGTTAGTTTGTATACTTCTTGGAAGTTATATGACTCATAAGCATTTAATACGTTTTTGACATAATCATTAAGCTTGATTTCCATGTACTTGTCATATGGTAGCATGTCTTCAAATTCTATTTTATCTTTTTGGTAATCAAAATCACTTAAATTGCCAAGTAAAAATTTATATGTATTACGAATTTTTCTATAAGACTCTTTTACTTGTTTAATCAGTTCATCCCCGATTTTAACATCCTCTGTGTAGTCAACACTTGCACACCAAAGTCTTAGTATGTCAGCACCATGCAATTTAATCATTTTAAGTGGATCTATCGTATTTCCAAGACTCTTACTCATTTTATTTCCCTTTTCATCGAGGGTAAATCCATGAGAAATGACTGTTTTATAAGGGGCACGGCCATATACTGATACACCTGTTATAAGTGATGAATTAAACCATCCTCTATATTGGTCTGAACCCTCTAGGTAAATGTCTGCTGGATAAGGAAGTCCTCTTTTTACCATTGCACCAGTATGTGTTGAACCTGAGTCGAACCAAACATCCATGATGTCTTCTTCTTTTTTGAAGTTTCCATTTGGGCTAGCAGGGTTAGTGTAACCAGCAGGAAGTAATTCTTTAGCATCACGTTCAAACCAAATGTTACTACCATGCTCTCTAAATAGGTTTGCAACATGCATTATTACATCGTAATCTAGTATTTCAGAACCATCTTCGTTGTAGAAAATAGGAAGTGGTACCCCCCATGCTCTTTGGCGAGAAATACACCAGTCTCCTCTGTCTTTAATCATGTTATGAAGTCTAGTCTCACCCCATTTTGGATGCCAATTGATGTTTGTTTCTATTTCTTTTAAGATGTCATCTCTGATTTTATCTATACTACAAAACCATTGAGAAGTTGCTCTGAAAATTACTGGTTTTTTTGTTCTCCAATCGTGTGGGTAACTGTGAGTAATCCATACCAATTTCAAGAGTTTTCCCATCTCTTCTAGTTTTTTGGTAATTTCTTTGTTAGCATCTTCAAAATATAATCCTGCGAATTCTTTTCCAGAGTTCTCATTGAGTTTTCCATCATCTTCGACACCAAAAACCATATCTAATCCATATTTTTTACCCATTTCGAAGTCATCTGCACCATAACTAGGGGCTGTGTGAACGAGTCCTGTACCACTATCTAATGTTACATGCTCTCCGAATACGACTTTACCGATTCTAGACTTGAATACGTGTTCGTATTCTACGCCATCTAGTTCAATACCTTTGAATGTAGATACTTTCTCGTAATTTTCCCAACCGAATAGTTCTGCGAGTTTTTCGATTAGTTCATTTGCAACGACGTATTTTTGTCCATTTACAAGTACCTTTACATATTCAATTTTCTCGTTTACACATATTCCCGTATTACCTGGTATAGTCCAAGGGGTTGTAGTCCATATAACTAGATTATCTCCAGCATCTACGACCTCATTTCCTTTACATACCTCAAATGCGACATAGATAGATGCATCTTTTTTATCTTTGTATTCTATTTCTGCTTCCGCGAGTGCTGATTCACTACTTGGACTCCAATATACTGGTTTCATTCCTTTAAAGATTAGTCCTTTTTTTACCATTTCAGCAAATACTTCGATTTGAGCAGCTTCAAATTCTTTTTGGAATGTGATGTATGGATTTTCCCAATCGGCAAGTACGTTTAGTTGTTTAAAATCTGCCATTTGCTTTTCGACTTGACTTTGAGAAAATTCCTGACATAGACGTCTAAACTCTACTTTACTCATCGATTTTCTATCTACACCTTGATTCGTAACTGCTTGTTCAGTAGGAAGCCCATGTGTATCCCATCCAGGATAGTATGTGACATCGAATCCTGCCATGAATTTGTATCTGTTGATAAAGTCCTTTAAGCACTTGTTCATCGCATGACCTACGTGTATGTTACCATTCGCATAAGGTGGACCATCGTGTAAAACAAACGGTTCTTTTCCTTTATTTTTTTCTTTTAATAGACCATATAAGTCCATCTCTTCCCATTTTTCTCTTTGAAGTCCCTCATTTTCAGGAAGATTACCTCTCATTGGGAAATCAGTTTTTGGCATCTGTAATGTCTCTTTGTAATCCATATTAATCCTTCTTTCTATTAAAAAAACTCCCGAAGTAAAGGACGAGTCACACCCGTGGTACCACCTTAATTCGTGAGTTATTTCACCTTTAAATCCCTAACGCGGATTAGACGTTTTTTCCTTATTTTCAGAAAAACACATCAGAAGTGATACTCTATAAACTCTATTAGCTATTTACACCAAGCACAGCCTCTCTTGAAATAGAACTTTTATAGACGTCTTCCTCACTTGTTTTATAAGTAAGATTATAATATGTTTTTATGAAGTTGTCAAATCAATTTAAGCGGTATTCATCACCAATTATTCCCGTTCCAATGAGGGAGGAGGCGTATTCCTTGGTTAAATTTATGACCGGGACGACGCCAAACGCACGGGGCACACCGTTACCGTTCAGAAGCCCAGAACTGCCCACATAGAACACACACGCATTAGAACCATCGAAATCGAAAGGCGACAGCGACCAGTAGTTAGATCTTTTATATAGATAATAACCTGTATTAAGTCGGATCGTAGC
>JAZQJK010000023.1:0-2286 GCA_045541615.1 Bacilli bacterium | reverse complement strand
ATTCATGAGGCATATACTTACATGGTTAAAAACGGGATAACTGGACTTCCAGTCGTAAAAAATGAAAACATATTTTCAGGGTACGTTTCTTTAAAGGAAATTGCAACTGACTTTATAAAAGGTGATTTTGACTATTTGAATACATCATATGATAATATCGTAAAAGTCTTAGGTGCAACTTCAATATTAAAATATGATGAAGAAGTCAAAGGCGATGTTTATGCAGTTACATTCAGTAGTGAATCATTTATCCAAAAGGCAAATTTAGATGAAAATTCTATCGTAATTGTAGGAAATAGAGATGATGTCATAAATCATTCGATTGATAAAAAAGTTGATATGTTAATACTCATAGGGGGACAAACTTTAAATGAAGAACAACTAAAACGTGCTCAAGAAAATAAAATCAACGTGATTTCTACACCAAAATTTTCATTCGAAGTATGTAAAATTATTGGACTAGCAAACTATATTAAAAACATCGTGAGAAATGAGACACCGGTAGTTTTCAACCCAAAAGATTACTTAAGTGACTTCTTTGAGGTGAGCAATAAACTTAAGCACACTAACTATCCGATTCTAGATAAAAACAACGTATGCAATGGCTTATTAAGACTATTAGATGTGAACTCATACGATAAGAAAAATGTCATTCTCGTCGACCACAATGATATCAAACAAAGTGTAGATGGATTGAGTGAAGCAACTATAGTTGAAATCATTGACCACCACGCAATAGGAAATCTCACTACTAATGCACCTATTTCATTTAGAAATATGATTGTAGGAAGTACAAATACAATTATATATTATCTTTATAAAGAATCTAACATAGAAATACCAGAAAACATCGCGGGTATTATGTTATCCGGAATCTTATCTGATACATTGATTTTAAAGAGTCCAACAACTACTGAAACTGATAAAATAGTAGTAGAAGAATTATCAAAAATTGCTAAACTTGACTACCAAAAATATGGTATGGAAATGCTAAAAGCAGGTTCAAGTCTAGATGGATTATCTATTGAAGAAGTCGTTTACCTCGATTATAAAGAATTCCAAGCAAATGAAATGGGATTTGGGATTGGTCAAGTTTTAACTTTAGATTACGAACAAATTTTAAATAAAATGGAAGAATATATTGAATTTTTAAATAAAACTTGTAAAGATAAGGGATTTAAACTCATGGCATTATATGTAACTGATGTAGTAAACAACGGTTCATACGTTTTATATAATGATGATGCAAAACAGATAATGTCACTTGCTTACAATAAAGAGGACATGTGCGAAGGTTATTATTTAGATGGTGTCATCAGTAGAAAAAAACAAATGGTTCCACAAATAATGCAGGAATTTGAAAACATGGATTAAAAAAAAACATTTATGAGGTGTATCACCAAATAAATGTTTTTTTTTAATAAAATAGAGTCCTATAGCGAAATTCTACTCATAAAGTGGCAGCCAATCGCGTACTCTATATGTATTTTGACCTATGGTCATGGAATTAGGTTTGTTACCAATCTAATAAAAATTAGAATTCATAAAAGATGCTTCCTCTCACTGCAAGCCTTGACCGGCAGTCCGCGGTGACATTAGAAAATCTAATCGTAGCAGGTAGCTGGGGCGACGCCATTCGTATTGTTCACATTGTTGTTGTTCAGATTCCCAGAACTGTTCACATTGAACACATTCGCATTATTACCATTGAAATTGTTAGGCGACAGCGACCAAGACTGTCGACCAATCAGGGAATATAAGCAAACACCGACCGAATTAATAACCTAGTCCCACTAAAATATAATATATTTTAAAAAAATATTCAAGAGTTTTACAGTCAAAATATACCTAAACCCATTGAAAAAAACGAGAAAGAATTATATAATTTTTTTAGGATAACGAGATAAAAAGTTAATCCTAAAAATATGAAGTAGAAAGGAGGAGTAGAGAAATGAAGAGAAAAGAAGTACTAACGACGATTTTAGCACTAATTTTATTATTATCAGTGATAACTGTGACATATGGATATTTCGTAGTAGGCCCACAAGTACAAAACCAAACTGCACAAGTAGAAGCAGGAACTATGTCTTTGACCTTTGCTGACAATGACAATGGAATAGGTGGAGTACTAAACTTTGGAGAGAGCATAACTAAAAAATTCACTATCGAAAACACAGGTACTTTAGATGCGTATGCAAAGATAAGTTGGTTTAATATAACAAATACCTACTTAGAAGGCAGTTTAGTATATACATTAAAATTCTCAAATGAAGAAAATGGACATTA
>JAZQJK010000022.1:0-2402 GCA_045541615.1 Bacilli bacterium | reverse complement strand
TATATCTTCGCTAGCAACTTTTGCGGCATGCCCACCCATTCTCGCGATTTCTTTATTTTGCTCTAAACCTTGGGGCTTATGTTTTTCTGCTAGGCGTTTTGTAGTCTCTTCTGACAAATCGGTAAGTATAAGTTCAATACTATCCATGTTATCTCTAAGTGCCTCTTTGCGAAGTCCTTTGTACTGTTTATATTCTTTGGCAGTCATACCTGACCATTCTTTATAAATTTCATTAGTTAAAATGGCATATTCTTTACCTTCGGTTATCCCATTTTCTTGCCATACATCCGTGAGTTCTTTTCGGTCCTGAATACCTTTTAGTCTCTTTTGAATCCACTTTTCATCATAGCCTTTTGCCCTGTATAAGTCGATAGACCGTTGAACGGCGATAGATGGGTCGAAAACTTCATCAATTCTTTCACTACCTAAGTGTGCAAGCCATTGTTTTATAGGTTCGGCATTTTTGCTAGGAATCGACTCGATTATTCTAAACATACCTTCGATATCTACGACATCGGTTAAACGGTATTTACCATCTTGAGCTTTCAATTTCAACTGTCGACAAATTGTAGACAGTTCGATTGCCTCTTCTTCGCTTGCCCTTTTTTTGATTTTATACCAATAATCTCTAGGATTATTACTTTCTGATATAACACCAACTACATCGACTACACTGATGTAATATTTC
This sequence comes from Bacilli bacterium, assembly GCA_045541615.1. Classification (GTDB taxonomy): domain Bacteria; phylum Bacillota_I; class Bacilli_A; order RF39; family UBA660; genus RUG11867. Next base: position 1,714 of record JAZQJK010000022.1, on the reverse strand, counting down.
TCTTTTTCCTTGTCCCAAACAGTTCTAATCGTTTCATTATTAAAAATCTTATTGATTAAATGCATTTTATCTTGATTCATTTATACCCCCTGTACTATTAAACCTTTAAAATAAATTAAATATATCTTTTATAGTTATTACTACCATTAAGAGCATTAGAAGTATAAACCCTATCGCATTGAGTCCATTTTCGATATTTGAATTCATCTTTTTCTTTCTAAGTGCTTCTATTATTAAGAATAGTACTCTTCCGCCGTCAACTGCTGGGAAAGGGAGTAAATTTACAAATCCTAAGTTCAAACTCAAATATGCTGTTATGTATAAAAGTGACTCTATTCCTGCATTTGCCGCATCATCTACGACACCATAAACTCCAACTGGGCCTGAAAGTGAATTAAGTGATAGGTTTCCAACTACCAAGTTACCTATTATAGAACACATCTGTCCAATTACAGAGAATGTCTTAGAAAATGCGTATTCTAGTGATGATACAAACCCTTTATTTCTAGTTGGGTCTTGACCTACACCAAATGTTTTAGTCTCGTTTCCGTTTTCATCCTTATTCACAAGTGGTTTTACTTCGTATTCCTTGATACTTCCATCTGTTTTTTCTACCTTAAATGTATAAGTATCGCCTTTATGTTTAAGATTCAAAAGTAGCGTAATTCTATCCCAGTTTTTAGCACTTTTACCATTTATTTCGAGGATTCTATCCCCTTCTCTAATTCCGGCATCATATATTGGATACCCTTCAGGTGCTTGTCCAACAATACTCTTTTGTTCAGTTGCTCCAAATATTAGTGCTGATATGAAAAGAATTACAAAACCAGTTATGAAGTTCATTAGAACACCAGCGATGAGAATTAGACATCTTTGCCAGTATGGTTTATTACACATGAATTCTTCTTTTTTGAGTTTTACTCCACCATCATCTGAATCATCTACTTCTCCTGCAATGGCACAAAATCCTCCAATAGGAAATAGTCTTAAACTGTAAATAGTTGGGTCCCCAGTTTTCTCTTTTCTCTTAAAACTGAATAATTTTGGTCCCATCCCAAGTGCAAATTCATAGACATAAGCCCCTGTTTTTTTAGCCGTTATATAGTGTCCAAATTCATGAACAAAAATTAAAAGCCCAAGTATTAATATTAAAAGTATAAACGCTAGCATAAAATCACCTCTTTAAATTATTCCATGTAGTAAGACATATGCTGCTATTACAAATGTCAAACTGTCTACTCTATCTAAAACTCCACCATGACCTGGTATGAGATTAGAAAAATCCTTTATATCTCTTTCTCTCTTAATGGCACTGTAAAATAAGTCTCCGAGTTCACATACTATTGAAAGAACTAAAAGTACGAATAACACTTTAGAAAGCGGTGCTGCAGCGATAAAGGTCATGTAATATATCGAAGTGATTATAGTACCCATAATTGCACCACCGATATAACCTTCCCAACTTTTCTTAGGACTTATTTTAGTGGCTTTGTGTTTACCAATTGCCATACCTGTAAAGTATGCAAATGTATCGGTCAAAATCGTTACTAGAAGGAGCATAAAAAAGTATGCTTTTTCATATATCAAAATATTAGTTGCAAGATTGAATACTATACCTAAAAATATTACAAATCCTGCGAGTTCAAAGGCATCTTTGCACGTATATTTCTTACTGCTATAATAAAAAATAGTAGGTAAGAAAAGTGCTAAAAAT
>JAZQJK010000021.1:0-3754 GCA_045541615.1 Bacilli bacterium | reverse complement strand
CATAACTAAAAAATTCACTATCGAAAACACAGGTACTTTAGATGCGTATGCAAAGATAAGTTGGTTTAATATAACAAATACCTACTTAGAAGGCAGTTTAGTATATACATTAAAATTCTCAAATGAAGAAAATGGACATTATAGAAATTTCATAACCGAGAAAAATGTGCCAACCAATATAACAAAAGGAACCGAAGTTTTAGCAAATGGACTATTAATACCAGCAGGAGAGAAGTATTACTATGAACTAGAGATACTACTTGTAAACTCAAAAACAGTAGACCAAACAGCAGATTTAAATGCATCATTTTGGAGTCAATTCACATTAGAAAGTGGAACACCAGCCGCGAACGAAGTACTAGCATCCTTAGGATTAGAGGATACAATCAAAGTAGAACCATCGACATATAATATGTTTAGTTTTACAACTTCTGGTTACAACGGTAGCACTTCATTTGCAGGACAAAGTGCATGTATATATAATGGCCACGTTGCTCAGAGTATGACCGGTGAAGTCACATCAGAGACCTGCAATGATTTGTATTACATGAATTTAATGGGCGGAGAATATTATTTTGATTCATCCTTGGGAATATTAAGTGTTGGTAAATCCGAATGGGATTCTAATACTAATATGTGTTTAGTAAATGAAAATCAAGTTTTATTCTCAGAAACAGCAGAACCAGCGACTGAAGAACAATGTGGCCTAGAAGCATATGAAATAGAAGAGGGAGCATATATTGTTGGTGTTCAAAAGTTAGGTAAAGGCTCAATGGTAGAGATAAGTACTAATGAAGGCCTATATGCAATGGAAGATGATTTCGGTACTAGTTACTATTACAGGGGAACTAAGTCACTAAATAACATTGTAAAATTTGGGACATATTATACTGATATGTATTATTATGCAATAAATACAGTTAACGGATATGATATATATTCAACAGGAAGTCTAGAACAGTGTCAAAGCGAATCGAGTTCAGCAAGTACATATTGTACAAGCACATATAAATATGCAAGTGCCGGAGATAGTATGTATTGGAGAATAGTACGAATAAATGGAGATGGGACTTTGAGACTTATGTACATAGGAACGAGTGCCGATGCAACAGAACTAACTTCAACAGCAGGTAATTCAAATTTTAATACAAATTATGATAATCCAAAATACACGGGATACACATATGATAACAGTAGTCCAAATGTACAAGATGGAACACCATCAGATATGAAAAATTATCTCGACACATGGTTTGAGAGAAGTTTATCAGATGAAACTGGAAATATTGCAACAAGTCAATTCTATAGTGATACAACAGATTATATCAAAGATGAGAGATTTGAAAATGCATATTCATATGCAACAATTAATAGATTAGTTGTAGGAGCAGCAAGCACTATAAGTCCGACCTTAAAAACAAAGTCAACAACGAAAACTTATGGTGGAACGTATTATTTGAAAGTAGGACTATTAAATGCAGATGAACTAGTGTTAAGTGGATATGATGGTGCTGGCGGTTCTTCGGGTTATAGCGAAGTGGGCACACTATATCCATATACAACCAATACATCTAGGGACCTCTGGTCGCTGTCGCCCTACAGTTTCAGTGGTAATTTTGCGCATGTGTTCTCTGTGGGCAGTTCTGGGTTTCTAGGCAACGACGATGTGCGCAATGCGAATGGCGTCGCCCCGGTTATATCACTGACCACTGAATACTCAAAACAGTTAAGTGGACTAGGTTCAGCTGACTCTCCGTTCACTATTGAATAAAACCTTTCTTATATTTATTAAATTTAAAACTACTATATAAATAATGCTCATTATTTCACCTATGATGAGGCCATACAAACCTATTTTGAATAGACTGAATACAAAAATTATTAGAGTTTTTATTAGTACACCAACGGTCGTCGACCTAAATGCGAGTTTAGTTTCACCTAAGGCTTGAAGTGTACTTGCAAGGGGACCTTCTAAATTATATAAAATGAAGAAAAATGCTAGTACTTTTAAATATTCGGAGCCACTTGAAGTGTCATAAACTAGTTTGAGTAAAAATTCTGGAAATAGGAAAACGAAAGTATTGGTTATCACTCCTAAAATAAGACTTATTCCAAGAGATTGTTTAAGTCTTTTTTTTATGTGATGTAAATCCTTCTTGAAATGGGCTTTACTTATCTCTGGGATGAGCGCTGTGCTTATCGCTTGTACTATAAAAGATGGAATCATCAAAAGAGGTATGACATATGCATTATAAATTCCATATTGACTGACAATATAATCATTTGAGTACCCAACATATGTTAAAACTGCTGTTAAAATAATCGGTTCAAAAAAGTAGGCGACGTTGCCGATTAGTCTACCACTCACAGTGGGTAAACATAAATCGATGACTTCCTTTGTAGTATTCAAATCCGGTTTAATATCGGAGTGCTTAATAGAGAAGTGTTTAGGTAAAAAGATTAAAAACACTAATATCGATAAAAATTCAGATACAATGCTTAAAAGTATAAAACCACACACACCATATACTGCACCATAATGCACAAGTTTAGGCAAAAATATGACTATTATTCCGAGTCTTGCCACTTGTTCTATGAGGTTTGAAATCGTATGTGGCATCATCTTTTGTTTTCCAAAAAAATAACCTCTTAATATACTCGAAATCGAAATAAAAGGTAATATAAAAGCCATCGATATAATCGGGTATTTTGCACCCGGTGAATCTAGTAAATTTACAGCGATAAAATCTGCTGAAAAAATAATTGCCAACATCATGATGAGGTTTAAAAAAAGACATATAGGAACGACTGAAAGTATTATTTTAGCACCTCTCTTATTCCCGCGTGCAACGACAGTACTAATCGCGACAGGAAGCCCGAGCTGTGTGAGTGCTATTACTAGAGAATAAGTGGGCATGACTAAACTATAAAGATTTATACCATCCTCTCCAATTATTCTCGTGAAAACTATTTTAATAAAAAAGCCAAGAGTTCTAGTAATCATAGAGCCGATTAATAAAATAAGAGCACTTCTTAAAAAGATGTTTTTTTTCATAGTAAAATCTATGCGAATATGAGGGGTAAGTTTACTAAAATTGTGTCTAGTGGTGTAGTTTTTTCTTTGAGTTTATGGTAATATTTTAATGGAGTTGATAATAAAATGGATGGATTTACGAGTTTACAAGAACTCTATGATAGATTAAGACCAGCACTTAAATGCAAAGTTAAAGATTTAAAAAGAATTGGTGTCTTTTATGTACAAGAGGCTGACGTTTGGAACTACTGTAAAAATAATCTTTGGAGTAAAAGTACTAATCTGACTCTCGGGGAGATGGTAAATGATGTGATGACTTTGTCGAATAGTGAGATTGAAAAGTATGTACAGAAAATCGTCAGCCAAGAAAAAAGAGAAATCGACAAGGGTGAAGGGGTTATTCTTTAATAAAATAATAAGAAATGAGTGAAAAGATGACAGAAGAATTAAAACTAAAATTTATCGAGGCAGTAAAACACTATATTAAGGATGAAAATCTCATCGATGAGATAGAAGAAACTGCTTCGTATGCGATAGAAAAATATGGTAACTCTCTGCATTATGACAATACTCCATATGTACATCACGTACTTAGAACGGGAGTAATACTAACGGAACTACACAGTGATATAACTACCTTAAAAGCTGGACTCGTTCATTGGCTACCACTTAAATGTGAAGATGTCAGTATCGATGTTTTAAAAGAAAAATTTGGAGAAG
>JAZQJK010000020.1:0-8675 GCA_045541615.1 Bacilli bacterium | reverse complement strand
ATGAAAAAACAATCCAAATTTTAAGGGCTTGTAAAGACATCTTGTTAAATTACAAAAGTACTAAAAAACAAATATAAAATGTTATCAAGAAGACGGTAACATTTTTTATGGACAAAACATCTTATAATAGAAATAAATAGTTGTATCGTTTTTGTATGTAGAAGAGAGCATATATTTTTACTAAAAAAATATAAGACCCCATATCTATAAAAAAACGTATCACAAAAGTACGAACAAAAGTTGGTATTTTTTTCTAAAACGAATAAAAATCGTTGATTAAATTATTCACTTATTATATAATTCTTATAAGAATAGGTGGTAGTAAGATGAATAAAAATAGAGAAGTACTTAAACACTGTCCACATTTTTATACTATTGTTAATTTTGAATACTATAGTGATGATATAATTTCTGAAAAGTTAATCGATGTATACGAAAAATATATTTTTAGTACCGATATAACCCAATTAGAAAATCAAAACAAGATTAAAAAATTGGACAATGTCTTATATAAATACATAAATGATTACTGTTTTAGAGAACAAATAAAGTGTGATATCATGAAAATAAAAGTACAAAGAGGAGAAAATTTACTCGATGTCATCGTAAGCGCTATACTGAGGCTTAGTGATAACTATGAAAGATTATCCTCAAGAAAAGTTATGATGACGAGGTGGATATAGATGGATGTAGATTTTCTAGATGTAAATGAATCTAGCAATAAAAAAATAGCATTTGTTTTAATTCTCCTAATCATAAGTATAATATTTTTTGGCTATTTCTTTGTATACCAAAAATATCATTTTTCTCTCAAAACAGTTGAACTAGAAGTGATGTCTACTTTGAGTAGTGATGTCAATGATTATTTAAAAAAAAGAGTTGTCGATACAGCAGGTTATAACCTCGATACAAGTGAGGTAAATCCAAACGAAATAGGTGAATACAAGTATAAAATCACATATAACAACAGGACCAAAACTGGTAAAATAAAAATAGTCGACACGACACCACCTGTTTATGAAATACAAAGTCTAAAAAAAGCAAAAGATGATGAGGACTTCTTCTTAGGTGACTTTTTAACAAAATGCGAAGATTTTTCAAAACCATGTCTAGTCACATTAAAAAACGATAAAGATGAAGTAAAGCTTTCAACCGTGGGAACTCACAATCTAACAATTGTCATAAGTGATTTGTATAATAATAAAAGTGAAACCAATGTCTCACTAGAAGTTTTAGAGTCTCTTACTGACCCAAGAACAACCGACCTAGAGTATGCATCCTCTTCAATAGAAATCGAGGATTTTAACGGTGAGTACTACGAAAAACTGGATACTGCAATAAATCCACTCAGTGAAGAAGCAGACCTCAAAAGTTCAGAGTTAACTGCGATAGACTTAGAAGCATATGTCAAAGAAAAATACCCGGACTACACATTAAAAAATTCTGAATTCATCGAAATATACAATAAAAGTTCATTTATAATTGGATATGTCATCAGAATTACTTTAGATAATGGTGAAGAAAAACAGGTATTTATCACAGAAAAAATTAATACATCAACCGATATAAGTTGAGATGAATAAATAACATAATCTTTCCTATACTTTAATATATTTTAAAAGAAGGAGAGATTTTTTTATGAAGAAAATTATCAATTACGAGAAAGACATTCTTTTTAAGACTAATATAAAAGAGGTATGCTCGATAAGTCTAGAACACGATTTTACAGTAGACGATGGCTTTTTAAGAGGTGAATTCATAGTAAGTGGGGAATATAAAGCAAATGAACTCAGTCTCAATAAAGAAGAGTTCACATATAAGTTACCACTCGAATATGAATTAGATAAAACTGTCGACCTAGAGACATTTTCCTATGATATAGATAATTTTGAGTATAATGTCAAAGAAGATGAACTAAGCGTTTATATCGATTTAGGAATACGTTATGAAGAGAAAAAGCAAGAACCGATTATCCCGACTATTACTGAGGATGAGATAAATGATGAATCGTATTTTGATGATATAGAATTACCAAAGTTTATAGAAGAAACAAATACCCCTTTAAGAGAAGAAAAGGAAGAGTTAAAACCGATAAAAGAAGAAAGACTTAAAGAAGAGGAAAAGACAATGGTTCTTGAATCATTAAATGAAGAAGATACTTATATTACATATCATGTACATATCGTAAGAGAAGGTGAAACACTAGAGTCAATCGCGACAAAATATAATTCAAGTATTGAGTTGATTAAAGAATACAATACTGCTGATACACTTGAATTAAAGAGTAAACTCATCGTCCCTGAATTAGAAAATGAATAGCCTCGATTTAATAAATGAACTATATAAGCCGTATAGAATAATAAAAAAATCGAAATGTACTATTATTGAGTCTACTTCTGGTAAATTCGTGATAAAACCCAAGGGCAAACAAAATATTAAAGAACTATTTAGTTACCTTGCGAGCCGAGGATTTTATGGGTATCCTAATTTGGTAGATGAAACGAGAAGCGATATAGACCTCTTTGAATTCGTAGAAGATATCAACTATCCTTTAGACCAAAAAGCTACTGACTTAATAAAAGTAGTTGCCGAGCTACATTTGGCGACTCATTATTATAAAGAAGTGAGAGAAGATAAATTTAAAGAGATATATGAACAGTTAAAAAATAATTGTCTATATTACAAAAATAAATATAATGAAATAGTACAAAAAATAGAAGAAGAGGTCTTTATGAGTCCTAGTCACTATTTATTTATAAGAAATTCCTCCAAACTGTTAAATCAAATCGCATTTTGTGAGAAAAAACTCGATGATTGGTACGATAAAGTCAAGGATAAAAGAGAAATAAGAGTCGCGGTTGTTCACAACAATCTAAAATTGGAGCACTTCTTAAAAGGAAATAAAGAAGTACTCATAAGTTGGGATGATTATGTTTATGATACTCCGATTAAAGATATTTATAACTTATATAAAAATGAATTTTTTAACGTAGAATTTGCAAGTTTGCTCAGTACTTATCTAAAGCATTTTCCTCTAGAAGATGAAGAACTCGAACTTCTATTGATAATGATATGCATGCCAGAAGAGATAGAGTTATCTGGTGATGAGTTTAAATCAACTGAGAGAGTTGGTCGCATCATAGATTATGTGTTTAAAACTGAAGCCCTAGCACGGCCATATTATCTTGTAAATGATGAAAAATAATAGGACGAGTTCTACTAAAAGTACGCATATGTTACAGCGCAGAGGAAAGAGAAGTACAAAAATAGTTTGCCAAAATATCATGCAGGCTAGTACTAAAACCGCAAAAATTCCAAACACACCGTTGAAAAAAGAATTACCTTTCTTGAACATATTATCACCTATAATATTGTATGAAAATGAGCAAAAAATGACTAAATTTGCCAAAAAATGCAACTTTTTTCAACTTTTTGCATTTTTTTTCGCGAAAAAATCGAACTTTCCGGAATAATATATATATAGAGGGTGATTTTCATGAACGATAAAGATAATAACGATTTTCATAGAATACAAAGTCATGCTAATATCGTAGAAATCATTAAATCTTACATCAATCTTGAAAGTCATGGTAAAAATTATTTTGGAGTTTGTCCCTTTCATGATGACCATTCTCCTAGTATGAGTGTGAGTGCTGATAAACAGATATATAAGTGTTTTGTATGTGGTGCAACGGGTAATGTCTTTACGTTTGTACAAAATTACTTAGGTGTCACTTTTCTAGAAGCAGTGAAAATCGTTGCCGATAAAATAGGTGAACAGTTTACAGTACGTGAAAGTCCTGCTGATGCGAGGTTCGGTAAATATTATGAAATAATGAATCTTTCTACGCTTTTTTATCAAAATAACCTAAGAACAGCCGCAGGAGAAGAGGCTCGGAAGTATCTCCATGAAAGAGGATTAAACGATGAGATAATAAAAGACTTCAGTATTGGTCTTGCTCTTCCAGTAAATGATGCACTATATAAACTCTTGTCGACAAAAAAAATAGAAAAAAAAGACATGGATGAACTAGGGCTAGTTGCAGATGGCGAAACAGGCACTTATGATTTATTCAGAAATCGTATAATCTTTCCACTTAAAAGTCCGACTGGAAAAGTAAACGGATTTTCAGGAAGAATTTACAATGCAACTTCAAACAGCAAGTATATCAATACCAAAGAGACTATTATCTTTAAAAAAAGAGAAAACCTCTATAATTATCACCTCGCAGCACCTGTAGCAAGACAAGAGAAATTCATCGTCATATGCGAAGGGTTTATGGATGCGATAAGGATTTACAGTGTCGGTATAAAAAACGTCGTCGCGACTATGGGAACTGCTCTTGCAAAAGAACAAATTGCACTTTTAAAAAAACTAAATGTAAAAGTCATCATAGTCATGGATAACGACAATGCTGGAGAACTCGCAACCGTACAACTAGGCGAAAACCTAATGAAGGAAAACATAGATATGGGAATAGTTAGGTTGACAGGTAAAAAAGACCCGGATGAATACATACTAACATACGGTGTCGAGGCATTTAAAGATAATCTCAAAAATCCACTTAGTTATCCCGAGTTCATGGAAATCATATTGAGAAAAAATAAAAACCTTAAAAATCCAACTGAACTCACACAGTATATCAATGAGATGCTCGGCATGATATCAAATAGTAACGATGATATACTAATAGACATAACCATAAATAAACTCGTAGATGAATTCCATTTAGATAAAGAACTTTTGAAGAGTAGACTTAAAAATAAAGAACTCTTAGAGGAAGTAAAAGTACATGTAAAAGAAGAGACTACTAAGAAAAATCCAGTCCAAGAGAAAAATAAATTCAACAAAGCTTTCATGACAATGCTCTATTACATGATGAATGATACGGATTGTATGAGATTATTTTTACATTATGAACTATCATTACCGAAATGTAAGTATAGACTTGTTTCAAATAATTTGATATACTATTTCGAACTTAACAAAGAAATCGATTTTGCAGATTATCTCACATTTGCAGAAAAGTATCCAGAAGTCAGTGAGGTAGTAAAAGAAATCATAAATCAAGTACATGTCGATGAGTTTAAGGAAGAGGATATGGAGGCTATAATAAAAATTGTAAAGGACATACTAGATAAAGAGAAAATAGAGGATTTAAAAAGACAGATGAAAGATGAATTAGATGTCAGTAGAAAAAAACGTTTATTTGAGGAAATAATCGAAATAAAAAGAGGATGTGTTAACAATGGTAGAAATTAAAACTTTAGAAGAACGTATAAACGATTTATTAGTATTAGGAAAAAAAGAAGGAATTATAACTTTTGAACAACTCGCAGATGCACTTAAGGGATTAGATATCGATAATGACTCCCTAGATAATCTCTATAATATATTAGTGGAGAATAACATCGCGGTTGTATCCGGTTCAGAAGGTCAAAAAAATGATGATGTAAAAGAAGAAGATGAAGTTATCATTTTATCTGATGAGGCTTTGACGAAAGATATAAACATTAATGACCCGGTTAGAATGTACTTAAAGGAAATAGGTAGAATAAGCCTTCTAAGTCCCCAAGAAGAGATGGATTTGAGTATAAGGGTTTCTGAAGGTGATGAGGATGCAAAAAAGATTCTAGCAGAATCAAACCTCAGACTTGTCGTATCGATTGCCAAAAGATATGTAGGACGCGGGTTACTGTTCTTAGACTTAATTCAAGAAGGTAACATCGGTCTTATGAAAGCAGTTGAAAAATTTGACTATGATAAAGGATTTAAATTCTCAACTTATGCTACATGGTGGATAAGACAAGCGATAACAAGAGCACTTGCAGACCAAGCGAGAACTATAAGAGTTCCAGTTCACATGGTAGAAACGATAAACAAAATGGCGAGAATTCAAAGACAAATGACACTTGAATTAAACCATGAACCTAGTGAAGAAGAACTCGCTGAACGCATGGGTATCTCAGTCGAAAAGGTAAGAGAAGTCATGAAGATAAGTCAAGACCCTGTGAGTTTAGATACACCAATTGGTGAAGAGGAAGATTCACACTTTGGAGATTTCGTACCGGATAAGAGTTCACTTAGCCCAGAAGAATACGCTACTAATGAAATACTAAAAGAACAAATAAAAGATGTACTTAAAACTTTACAAAAAAGAGAGCAAGAGGTATTGGAGTTAAGATTTGGTCTACTAGATGGAACTTGCTATACGCTTGAAGAAGTCGGTAAAAGATTCAATGTCACTAGAGAGAGAATTAGACAAATCGAAGCAAAAGCCTTAAGAAAACTACGTCATCCATCACGTGCTAAAAAACTTAAAGACTTCCTAGGAGATGAATGATGCTTAAACTAAAGCCTAGACTATTGAGTTTGGTTAAATTCATAGATGATAACGATAAAATCATAGATGTAGGGTGTGACCATGCGTACTTAGATATATATCTTGCTCAAACGGGACACCCTAATAAAATATATGCAAGTGATGTCAACTCTAATGCACTTTCATCAGGTATTGAAAATATAGAGAAATTTGAACTCACTAATAAAATTATACCTATGCTATCATATGGTATAGAAAAAGCAAACGAATGCGATGTTGACACTCTAGTGATATCAGGTATGGGTGCTAAAAATATAGTTGATATACTAAACAGTCCAAACCTTAATAGATTTTACAAACTCATACTTCAGTCCAATAATAATCATGCTGAACTTAGAAGGAGTCTCACAGGATTTGGATTTAATATCATATATGAAGAAGTCATACACGAAAATGATAAGACATATATAAACATCGTGGCAACAAGGGATTATAACATAAAGACATACACGGATAAAGAATATGAATTTGGTCCATATCTAATCACTAATCCCATAAATTTAGACTACTTTAAAGAATTATACGCGTCGTATGAAAAAATACTATTTAAGAGCAAAAGTGACGATGTGAGAAAAAAACTAAAGTACCTAGAGGATATAATATCAGACTTGGAAGAATAACTGACTTGTATCTTTAAAAAAATTATTATATAATATGAAACATGAAAGAGGTAATACAATGAAAAACGTACACACAATAACAATCACTCTAAAAGAAGAGTGGACAAAAATCTTAGATGAAACTTTTAAAAAGAGAAATGCTAAAATCTCTATCGATGGTTTTAGAAAGGGTAAAGCACCTAAAGATGTTTATATCAAAAAGTTTGGTATAGAATCATTATACATGGATGCAGTAGACTCTTCTCTACCAGTTGCATACACTAAAGTTTTAGATGATAATAACTTAGTACCTGTATGTGAACCTAAAGTGGACATCAAAAAAATCGATGAAAACGAAGTTGAATTCGAGTTTACTGTGATAACTAAACCTGAAGTTAAAGTATCTTCATATACTAAGCTCGGTGTTAAAAAAGAAGATGCAACTGTGACAAAAGAAGAAGTTGAACACGAAATAGAACATTTAAGAAGTCACTTTGCTGAATTCGAAGTAAAAGAAGAAGGAACTGTTGAAAACGGTGACACTGCTGTAATAGATTTCGAAGGATTTGTAGATGGTGTCGCATTCGAAGGCGGTAAGGGTGAAGATTATCCTCTTGTAATCGGTTCTAATACATTCATTCCAGGATTTGAAGATCAATTAATCGGATGCAAAAAGGATGAAACTAAGGATGTAAATGTGACATTCCCAGAAGAATACGTTGAAGAACTTAAAGGTAAAGATGCAGTATTTAAAGTTACTGTAAAAGAAATAAAATCACGTATTTTACCAGAACTCGATGAAGAATTCTTCAAAGACTTAGGTTATGACGACGTAAAAACTAAAGAAGAACTCGAAAAGAAAATTGAAGAACAAATCTTAGAACATAAAAATCAAGATATCGAAAATAAATACTATGATGAACTGATGAGAGCAGGAATTGAAAATATGACTGTCGAACTAAATGAGGAAATCATAGAAGATGAAGTACATAGAATGCTACATGATTTTGAAGATAGACTTTCTATGCAAGGTATCACTCTAGAACAATACTTCACATTCTCAGGAACTACTGAAGAAGAATTCAAAGAAAATGCTAAAACTGATGCAGAAAATAGAATCAAATCTAGATATCTAATCGACTATATCATCGAAAACGAAAAACTAGAAGCAACTCTAGAAGAAGCAGAAAAACATGCAGAAGAGCAAGCTAAGAAGTATCAAATGGAAACAAGTGAACTTATCGATATGTACGGTGGCATCGAAGTGATGAAATACGACTTGCTCGTACATAGAGCAATCGAAATTCTTGGTAAAAATTAATAAACGAAAAGAGACGCAAATTGAAATGACGTCTCTTTTATTTGTACAAAAGCATGTTTACATTAATGCATATTACATAACATCGTCTATATTCTAATCCTTATATTGCTAATAATCCTAGCAATAAAAAAATAGACACTCAAGTTTTTTACTTAAATGTCAACAAACAATTACATGGTGAGACATTCAGCACACAAAAACCGAATGTTCCCTTTTAGTATATGCAAGTATTCCTTGCTACATACATCATACCACAGGTTTACATAAAAGTAAATTTTTTTCTACAATTAGGTGGAACGTAAAGTCAAAATTTGCCTAGACTAATTTAGTCTAAACACTTGACAAAGTTTGCTGGTTGATGGAAAATTAAAT
>JAZQJK010000019.1:0-7419 GCA_045541615.1 Bacilli bacterium | reverse complement strand
GTGCGAGTAATACATATACGTTTACTGGGTTAGCTGCTGAAACGGAATATACGATTAATACTTATACTGTAGATACAGTAGGAAATACTTCAAGTATAAATATATCAAAAATATCGACACTGCCACCACCATCAATTACTTCTGTCAAATACGAAACCGATGGTGCTGAAATAACTTTGACTGATGTCTCCACTGATTATACCGGTTCAATAAAAGCCTATTTTATTTCACTTGATGATGGTGATTCATATTATCAAATTGAACTGAATAGTTCTCGTTTCTTTTGGGAGTTTGGTGGTCCCTATTGTATAGCAACTAGAGCTGTATCATTTCTTTTATATTTTCAAACAACAGATGGTATAAATTCTAAAATACATGAGGAAGTCATTCCAGCCGGAACATATCCATGTATTGATAAATATTAATAAATAAGTTTTAATATTTCGGTAAGATGGTTTTTATTGCACTTTATATTAACATAATGTAGAATCACATAAAGCGTACAGAGAGTCTCAGGAGTAAAAATCATTTCTTTTCAAAGAGAGTTAGAGTGTGGTGAAATCTAATAAAAGAAATATTTTGAAGGTTGCAGGGGAGAAAAATCGCATCATACGCGTTATAGTATGCTAAAGATAACGATAAGTTATAAAGTAAGGTGGTACCGTGCCTATAAAGCGCCCTTACGTTTATGACTTTTTTATTTTAAAGAAAGGGTGATTAAAATGTTAGAGACAAAATATGACCATAAAAAGGTCGAAGAAAATAAGTACCAAAATTGGAAAGAAAAGGGATACTTTGCCTCAGGAGATTTATCTAAAAAGGCATTCACCATAGTAATACCACCACCAAATGTCACAGGAAAATTACATCTCGGACACGCTTGGGATACGACAATTCAAGATGTACTAATCAGATATAAAAGAATGGATGGATACGATGCACTTTGGCTTCCTGGAATGGACCACGCTGGTATTGCAACACAAGCAAAGGTAGATAAAAAACTCAAAGAAGAAGGCATAGACCCAAGAAGCATGGATAGAGAAAAGTGGCTCGAGCGTGCTTGGGAATGGAAAGATGAATATGCTAGTAACATCCATGAACAATGGGCTAAACTCGGACTTTCTCTTGATTACAATAAAGAGAGATTCACTTTAGATGAAGGATTATCAAAGGCAGTACGCGAAGTATTCGTAAAACTATACGAAGAAGGCTTAATCTATAGGGGAGAGAGAATAATAAACTGGGACCCAGCAGCAATGACTGCACTTTCTAATGAGGAAGTAATCTATAAAGATGTAAAAGGGGCTTTTTATCACATAAAATATTACATCGAGGAGAGCGATGAGTACTTAGAGGTTGCCACTACTAGACCAGAGACTATGTTTGGAGACACTGCGGTCGCAGTTAATCCGTGTGATGAAAGATATAAGCATCTAATTGGTAAAAATGTCGTACTTCCTATTGTAAATAGAGTGATACCAATTGTAGGTGATGAACATGCTGATATGGAATTTGGAACCGGTGTCGTTAAAATAACTCCTGCCCATGACCCAAATGATTTAGAAGTTGGAAATAGACACAATTTAGAGAGACTAGTTGTCATGAACCCAGATGGTACCATGAATGAAAATGCTGGTGTATATGCCGGATTAGATAGATTTAAATGTAGAGAAAAACTAGTGAGTGACTTAAGTGCAAATAACTATTTAATCGAGGTTGAAGAGATTACACACAATGTCGGACACTCTGAAAGAACCGATGTAATGGTCGAGCCATATCTATCTAAACAGTGGTTTGTTAAGATGAGACCGCTTGCAGATGCCGTACTTGAAAATCAAAAAAATCCGAGTACAAAAGTAAACTTCGTTCCTGAGAGATACGAAAAAATTATGAATCATTGGATGGAAATAACTTATGACTGGTGTATTTCTCGTCAGCTTTGGTGGGGACATAGAATACCGGCTTGGTATAAGGGCGATGAAATATACGTAGGAATGGAAGCACCAGAGGGTGATGGTTGGGTACAAGATGAGGATGTACTCGATACTTGGTTTAGCAGTGCACTTTGGCCTTTTTCAACGATGGGTTGGCCTGAGAAAACATCACTTTTCGATAGATATTATCCAAATGATGTGCTAGTCACAGGATACGATATAATTCCGTTTTGGGTTAATCGTATGACCTTTCAAGGCCTTCATTTTACAGGACAAAGACCGTTTAAAGATTGCATAATTCACGGTTTAATACGTGACAAACAAGGAAGAAAATTCTCAAAAAGTCTTGGCAATGGTGTAGACCCAATGGATGTCATAGAGGCATATGGTGCTGATGCATTGAGATATTATCTAGTAACTGATGTCAGTGCCGGTATGGACATTAGATATGATGAAGATAAAGTTAAAAGTACGTGGAATTTTATCAATAAACTATGGAATGCGAGTAGATTTGTACTCATGAACATAGAAAATCTCAAGGAAGATGAATTTACTTTAGAAAACTTAAAACTCGAAGATAAGTGGATACTTACTAAATTAAATAATACTATTCAAAATGTGAGAAAGACTCTTGATAAATATGAATTTAATAATGCTGGTGGTTACCTTTATAACTTCATTTGGGCAGATTTTTGTGATAACTATATTGAAATGGCTAAATTTAGTCTCGATGACATAACTACGAAATCAGTACTTTATCATGTACTTAATTCCATATTAAAAATGATAAGTCCATTCATGCCATATGTCAGTGATGAAATATATGAGATGCTTCCATTTAAAGATGCTGATGCCATAATGATAAGTGAGTATCCAAAATATGATGAAAATTTAGTATTTGCTGAAGATGAAATAAACGATATCATTGAATTCATAAAACTCTTTAGAACATATAAACTTGAAAACGGAGTAGGCAAAGAATTTTCAGTAAAAATCAACACTGATGGAAATTACGATTTAATAATTAAAATGTTAAAAATTAAAGATAAATTTGACAATAAAGAAAAAAATACATCTTATGATGTATTCTATAAAAATTATTCAATCACAGTGCTTTATGATAAAGATACGGACAACGATACTATGCTTTTAGAAAAACAAATAAATGATTTAAAAGCTAGTATAGAAAGAAGACAAAAACTTTTATCTAATGAAGGATATGTAAATAAAGCACCTAGTAATATAGTAGATGCTGAAAGAAAAAAACTTCAAGAAGAAGAGGAATTGTTAGAAAAACTAACTAAATAAAAATGCCAATCTACTGGCATTTTTTTAGGCTTTAACTTCTTCTTTTTTTCTTCTTTTTCTTTTGTTTTTTTCTTTTGCCTTTTCCTCAAGTTCTTCTTTTACTATGGAAGCAGGATAAGGTTTTCTTACATCAGTTTTATATAAAACATAGTCGACACTAGTTTTATAGTAATTTGCTATTTTTCTTAAGATATCCTCAGTAAGAAGTGTTTGGCCTGTTTCGAAGTAACTATAATTTCTTTGAGATATGCCAAGAGCATCAGCAACCTCTCTTTGAAGTAAATCGTTATCTTCTCTTAATTCTTTTAATCTATTCATTTCTAACACCCAAGTATATTTTATTATAGATAAAAAAATTCTATCGGCATTTAGACAAAATTAGTCTATAAAACTTTATTTTTGGTTATTTTAGTGTTATTTGAGAGTAAATATGATTAAAATTTACTTCTTTGACATAGTGAAAAAAAAGAAAGAACTCACTTCCTTTTTAAATTTATACCGAGCATACTACCTATTGTTGAACTCGCTAAAATTATCAAATAATACACCACCATGTGGAGAGAAAAACTTCTTACGAAGATTAGATTTAATATAAAGAGTATTCCTATGAAAATCAGACCAAACTTTATTCCCTCTAAATAACCTTTTTTATCTGCTCTTTTGCCGAGAGTGACTCCGAGTATAAGAGTTATAATTGCCACGACTATAAAATTTATTTTAGTAATTGTAGTAAATTTTAATACTTGAAAATAGTTTAAAAGTACTAATAAAAGTAGGTATAATAAGAGGAATATAATCCAAGTAATAGTAGGTTTTATATATTTTTTAACTTTATTCATGAACTCACCTATAAAATTATAGTGTAAAAAAGTGTAAAATATGATATACATTTAAAATCTAGTATGATATACTTAATGTGTCCAAAGGGATGCATATAAAACCGACTAATGTGATGTTATTGGGGATCTAATTGATGTGTGGTGTAGAATACTTGGCAATGCCTTGGCTCCTAAAGCATATCATGTGATGACCCACCTGCAGTGAGCGCGGGCTTTTATCACAGCACCTTTGGATTTTTTTCTTGGAATAAAAGTAGGTGATATTAATGTTTGATAGACTTATAAATTTAATCGGAGTAGAAAATTTTAACAAAATAGAGAATACTAATATACTCGTATTAGGTTGTGGTGGTGTCGGTGGTCATGCCATAGAGGCTTTAGTTAGAAGTGGTATAAAAAAAATCACAGTGGTCGATGATGATGTAATTGACAAAACCAATATAAATAGACAAATCATTGCCTTAAATTCTACGATTGGTCAAAAGAAAGTCTGCGTTATAAAGAAGCGAATGCTCGATATAAATCCCACTTTAAATATAACAACAATAGATAAAAGACTCGATTCTGAAAACATCTATAAACTGAATTTAGAAACTTATGATTACATAGTCGATGCGATTGATGATACTAAAGTTAAAATCGAACTCATAAAGTTTTCTCTTGAAAAGAAAATAAAACTCATAACTGCGACAGGTACTGCAAAAAAAATGCATCCTGAAATGCTTAAAATAACGACACTTGATAAGACAAGGGGAGACGCACTTGCAAGAAAACTTAGGACTTCTCTTAAAGGATATGATTTAAAAAAAATAGTTTGTCTTGCTAGTGAAGAAGCGCCGATTAAAACGGAGAATGATACACTTGGGAGTACAGCATTTACGCCTCCAGTGGGTGGACTATTAATTGCAGGGTATATCATAAACGATATAATAAAATAAAATACGCGTCAGTTTAAATACTTCGCGTATTTTATTTTGTATTCATTTACTAAATTTATGATTTTAGTGTAATTTTCTTCGCTGAAATGCTTTTTATACTTAGATAAATCTATATTCGGATTTACGTAGAGCGCCTCATAATTTTTCTTTACAAATCTATAGAGAAAATCGAGTTCTCCCTCACTTAACCGTAAATCATTTTTTTTAGCAAAAGTATCCAAGTCTTCTATTGTCATTTTAGAGACATAATTTTTTATCAGTTGAAACATATTTCTCACCAAAATATTATATGATTATTTATAATAAATATTACCATAATAATAAAGATGAATATGAAAAAGAAATATTTGACTTATATAGTATTATTAATTATGGTCTCTATTGCTGTCTATAGAATAATTGATATATGTGTATATAAAGGTGAGATGTATTTAAAAAAATACGATACCATTGTAAACAAAACGATAACTGGCAGTAGTGCTCCTCGGGGGCGAATTTTAGATATAAATGGAAAAGTGCTCGTCGACAACATCGGAGTAAATACACTGATATATAACAAAGGTTCTGGAGTGACATCGAAAGAGAAAATTGAGTTATCACTTAATCTTGCAGAAATTTTGGTGCTGGATACAAATCCAACTGAGAATAAACTTAAGACTTTTTATATGGCTTTAAACGATGACTGTGACGATTTAATAACGGCTGATGAATGGACTTTATATAAAGAGAGAAAACTGAATATTAAAGATATAGAAGCACTTAAATATGACCGTATAACAAATGATATGTTAAATACGATGAGCGATTTAGAAAAGAAGGCGAGTATTATATTTTTTCTTCTTTCAAATGGTTATTCTTATCAAGATAAAATCATAAAAAAAGGGCTTAGCGATGAAGAACTAGCGCGCATAAGAACACTTGAATTACCGAGGGTGAGGTGCGACCTTCTTTGGGAGAGAACTTATCCTTATGAATCAAGCCTTAATAGCATATTTGGGAGAATTAGTACGAATGGTATACCATACGAATTAAAGGATTATTATATGGACAAGGGTTTAAAATTAGATAGCACAGTTGGAGTTAGTTACTTAGAATTCGAGTATGATGATTATTTGCGTGGAATAGATGCGGTGTATAAAGTCAATAGAGATAACACGATTACACTTTTAAAGCCCGAGAAACAGGGTGCTGACTTATATCTATCAATCGATATAGAAAAGCAGTTAAAAATAGAGGCAATCTTAAAGGAGGAAATGCTCCTTGCAAAAAAAGCAAAAAATACTGATTATTATGACCACTCGTATGTGATAGTGCAAAGACCGAATTCAGGTGAAATAGTTGCCGCGGTGGGATTAAAAATGCACGATGGACACTTCATAGACATAACAAATAATATAATCTCATCATCGTATACAGTGGGAAGTGTAGTAAAGGGTGCGAGCATGTCAGTCGGTTATAAAAATGGTGTAATAGATGAAAATATGTACGTCACTGATGGATGTATTAAAGTTAAAAATGTCACTGAAAAATGCAGTTGGAAATCTTTAGGAAGGATAAACGACATCTCTGCAATGGCATACTCATCGAACTACTTTCAATTTTTAATCGCAGTCAATCTAACTAATCCAAATTACAAGTGGAATTCACCCCTAAATGCTACATATGAAAGTTTTAAATTATATAGAGATATGTTTTCATCATATGGACTTGGTGTTAAAACTGGGATCGATTTACCAAATGAAGAAATAGGAATAATAGGTTCAACTATAAGCGATGACCTTCTTTTAAATCTCTCGATTGGTCAATATGATACTTACACACCGATAGAATTGTCGCAATATATAAGCACGATTGCAAACGATGGAAAGAGAATAAAACCGAGTTTAATGAAGAAAATCGTGCGAGATGGAAAGATTTTGTTAGAAAATAAAACAACCGTTTTAAATGAAGTAGACCTCGATTCAAAATATATATCGCGCGTGCAAGAGGGAATGAGAGAAGTTATGAATTATGGTACAGGTAAAAACTATACCGATAAAAAAGTTACAAGTGCTGGAAAAACCGGTACGAGTGAAACTTTTGTCGATACCGATGGAGATGGAAAAATAGATACAAAAACGATAAGTAATGCCTTTGTAATGTATGCTCCATTTGAAAATCCCGAGTATTCTATAACATTATTAAGTCCGAATATTAGCATATCTAGTGAGAAAAACACATATAAATATTCATTAAATTTAAGAGTAAACAAAAAAATTGTAAAGTATTTGTTTGAAAATCCGTAAATATTTGCTATAATACATATGACCTAAAAAAAAGGAGGGACTATATTATGGCTAAAAAAGGTGAAAACAGAGGACCAGTTACTATGCAATGTGCTGAATGTAAAAACATCATTCG
>JAZQJK010000018.1:0-8232 GCA_045541615.1 Bacilli bacterium | reverse complement strand
ACATAGGAACGAGTCCAAATGCAACGGGTATAAATTCGTATGCAGGAGAATCAAGATTTAATGCAAATTACAACGACCCTAAATATACGGGATACACGTATGATAATAGCAGTCCAAATGTACAAGATGGAACCCCATCAGATATGAAAAATTATCTCGATACATGGTTTGAAAGAAGTTTATCAACTGAAAGTGCAAATATAGCAACAAGCCAGTATTATTCAGATACAAGAAATTATCTAGAGGATGATTATACAAATTTTGAGTCGTATAGAAGATTACAAGGGTTAATATCACCGACACTAAAAACAAGTGAAACAACGGAAACTTATGGTGGAACATATTACTTGAAAGTAGGACTATTAAACGCAGATGAACTAGTGTTAAGTGGGTATGATGGCGTTTACGGTTCTTATGGTTATAGCGAAGCGGGCACACTCTATCCATATACAACCAATACATCAGAATGGCTTTGGTCGCTGTCGCCTAGTACTTCTTCGCTTTTGGTTTCTTCTGCTCCTTCTTTTTTCTAGCTCTGAGTTTTGCCGTTTCTATGGCGTCGCCCCGGTTATATCACTGACCACTGAATACTCAAAACAGTTAAGAGGGTTGGGAACACAAGATGTGCCGCTCACTGCCGACTGAAGCTGAAAGCGAAAGGCGAAAAAGCAGTGTGAAGGCCCGAACCCACCCAAACAAAGAACGGAGAGTGCCCGAAAAAATGACTCCTCATTTTTTCGGCGCCGACACAGGTTGTAACGTTCCCGAGAAAAGTGGAGTGGAAATACTGTGCAGGTCCGGGGTATTCCGCGCGCCGGGATACCGAGGACCCGCGTTTTTGGAGATACTTGAGGATAACTCAAAGCAATAAATAAAAAAATACATGAGGTAACAAAAGGCCCGAGGGTTTTCGTTTGAGAAAGCCCGAGGGTCGTTTTTTGGAGAGTTTCCACAAGTCATAATTAATGATGACTTTTTTATTGAAATTTGATACACTATATACGAAAAGAGGCGCTATATGAAAATATTAGTGATAATACCAGCCTATAATGAAGAAAAAAGTATAATTCAAACGGTTAAATCATTAAAAAAATGTAAGTTAAAGTTCGATTACATAGTTATCAACGATGGTTCTAGTGATGATACTCTAAATATTTGCCAAAAAAACGATATCAGAGTAGTGAATTTACCAAATAACCTCGGAATAGGTGGAGCCATGCAGACAGGATATCTATACGCAAGGGAAAATAAATATGATGTAGCCATACAATTCGATGGCGATGGACAACATAATGCTGATTATATAGAAAAATTGATAGAAAAAATAAATGAAGGCAATAACATGGTCATAGGTTCGAGATTTATCGGTGATGAAAGTGAATTTAAATCGACAAAGATTAGACGACTTGGAATAAATTTATTGTCACTATTAATTAAAATGTGTACAAATAAAAAAATTACTGATCCGACAAGTGGGTTTAGAGCCATTGACAAAAGTCTCATAGAGGAATTTTCTCATGAATATCCAGTAGATTACCCTGAGCCTGATACTATAGTTTCGGTAATAAAAAAAGGTTTTTCAGTGTGTGAAGTACCAGTTAAAATGAATGAAAGAAAAAATGGTAAAAGTTCAATAAATGCTCTAAAAGCGATATACTATATGATAAAGGTAAGTTTATCAATAATTATTTCAGCAATAAATACAAAGAAGGTGAAATAGATGTCTATAAAATTAAAATTGTTTTTAATAATAATATGTTTGATATTTGATATCTTTATGTACAGTAAAATTACTGATGGAAAATTACAACTCAAATACAGTTTAGTTTGGTATTTACTATCTTTAATACTAATTCTAGTAACTATATTTGATAACATATTAATACCAATAAAAGATTTTTTGGGTTTTGAAACTACTTCGAATATGGTCTTTTTAATAGGATTTTTCTTACTAGCAGCACTTGTATTTTCCCTAAACCTTAAAATATCAGAGCAATCTAAAAAAATTACGAGACTCACACAGGAAATAGCACTGTTAAAAAAAGGAGCAGAAAATGAAAACTCTAATTAATAAGTATAAGACTTTTATAAAATATATTTTTTCTGCTGGAATTTCGTTTTTTATTGATTTAACACTATTTACTATATTTTCATATTTATTTAAACTCTCCATAGGGAGTTATGGAATAATCGCTGGTACAATTTTAGCTAGAGTGATTTCATCGTTAATAAATTATAATCTCAATAGAAACAAAGTCTTTGAAACTAAAGATGGTAAAACAATCGATAAGGCAACATTTACTAAGTATGTAACGCTAGTCATAGTACAAATGCTAGTTTCTTCGTTCTCGGTATTCGGACTTTATAATCTGACTAAAATAAACGAAACACTAATCAAAATACCGGTAGAATGTATATTATTCATCATAAATTATTTCGTTCAAAAAAAGTTCATATTTAACAAAAAAAAAATAAAAATTCCAAGTGATTTATATAAAGTGTTATTTGTGATATTAGGTATGATTTCCTCTTTTGCTTTCTTAGTTGAATTAAATACTAAAGAAATCATAGACCTAGCGAGGAGAGATACCGACCTCATAACCTATCTCATATTATCTGCGTTTTTTATTAAATTTTATAAAGATAATTTACTGAATACTAAGAAGAAAATGCCATTTAAGATACTTGCAATAATTTTATCATTTCTTCTTATTTTAGGGTATAGTTTTGATGTAACTGATAGTGGAGTACTCGTATATGGAAATATCCTTTTCTTAGGTATATCAGTTCTCAAGTTCATAGGAATTTTTCCATTTTTTGAAATTGTTTTAAATAAAGTATATGATTTTTGGGTTTCTAAACGCGAAATTAATACTAAAGAAAATAGAGTGACTAAACTCTTTGAGAAAAATCCGTTTTGGTTTTCAGTAATAATCATGCTCATATGCTTTTTACCATATATAATCGCATATTATCCTGCTATTTTGTCACCGGACCCAGTAAATCAAATAAAAGAAGTCATGGGTTTACATACGAGATACATGGATAGTGTTGTACTCATCGATGAAAATGTGACAATAACGGGATTTAATCCAGTACTTCATACATTACTGCTTGGGAATTGTTTTAAAATAGGTGTAAACATTGGTAACGTTAACTTCGGCCTTTTCTTATATACATTACTACAAATCACATTTATGGTTTTAGTGCTTGCATATTCAATATGTTACATAAAAAGAAATGGTGTTAGCAATAGGATGTGTTTAGTCGTTCTAGCAATCTATTCACTCGTGCCTATTTTTCCATTCTATGCATTATCTACTAACAAAGATACGATTTTTAGTCTTTTAGTATTGCTCTTTGTATTGAAAGTGCATTCTCTTATTAAGTATGATTTTAATATTAAAGATATGCTTATTTTAAGTTTGATTTGTATTTTTATGTTTCTCTTTAGAAATAATGGTATTTATACGGTATTTTTGACTTTACCTTTTTGTATATGGTTTTTAAAAGAGAAACGATTACTCATAACATGTACTCTTTTAATCACCTTTTTAAGTTATTCTTGCTATAACAATGTCATTTTGCCATATTTTAAAATTACACCGACAAGCATCAGAGAGGTACTTTCTATACCATTCCAGCAAACAGCCGCCCTCATAAAATATGAAGAGGATTTGATAAGTGATAAGGATAAACAGGTTATTTCATCGATATTAGACATAGATGTTATTAAAAATGAATATGACCCTGAATTATCTGATAAAGTTAAAAATACTTTTAATAAGGATTACAAAGAAGAGGACCTGAATTCCTATTTTGAAGTGTGGCTAAAATATCTTAAAGAGAGACCATTGATATACGTAGAGGCTACTATCAATAATGTTTATGGATATTTTTACCCAAATACTTGTAGATGGTACTTATATCATAATTACAATAGTAAATTAAAAGAAGTTGGATATGACTATCATTTTAATCGATTATCTTCATTGAGAGATGCACTTTATAGTTATGGTGCGGCATTTCAGTATACACCGATTTTAGGGGCTATGGTAAATATCGGTTTTGCAGTGTGGATTTACTTCTATCTAGTATGCATATTAATAGTTAATAAAAATAAGAAATACATTTTAATGCTATTACCTGCGCTTTCGCTTATACTCGTATGTGTTGCTTCACCTGCTAACGCCTATTTCAGATATGCTCTACCATACATCATGGCTCTCCCAACTACTATTTTATTACTTTACCAATCGCGAAAGAGTTTTCCTAATTAGGAACTCTTTTTGCATTTAAGACAGAATTTACAACCCAAGTTTTATGTGTTACAATTGAGACAAGGAGGCACATATGGATACTTTAATTGAATTTAGAAACATGAGTTTTGGTTATGATACGATGAATGCATTTAATGATTTTAATATGGAAATCGAAACTGGCGATATCGTAACACTTATCGGACCAAGCGGAAGTGGAAAGAGTACTCTACTTAAAATGCTATGTAACAAATTACCGAATGGGAGCATCTATTTTAATGGACAAAATATTAAGAGTTATTCATTAGATGTTTTAAGAAAGAGTTTAGTTGTTGTATTTGATGAGGACTTAAAAAACGAAAAGGCAGTCGATGAATTGAAGATGTACCTATTAAAATTAAATCTCTCACATAATGAAATCGATGATAGAATTGAGGAATTTAAGAAACATTTTGGTCTCTTTGGTTTGGATGAAAAGAAGATTTCCGATTTAACCTATTATGAAAAAAGTCTTTTTAAGATACTTAGGTTCTTGATAATAAAGCCCGCATTCATTGCAATAGATAACATATTTTCTTATTTAAAAGAATCCGATAAAAAAAAGATAATTTCATATATTAAAAGTAACCATATGACTTTGCTTAATGTCTCAACCGATTTAAATGATTCCCTATACGGTAACAAATTGTTCGTGCTAGAAAATTTTGTCTTGATTTTAGAGGGTCCTACTTTATCTATATTAAAAACTGATACTATTTTAAAACGTTTAGGTTTTTCTCTGCCACTCGCGGTTGATTTGAGTATAGAACTCGGTCATTATGATATTTTAGAAAAAATTTATGTCGATAATAAGAAGTTGGTGAACGAATTATGGAAATGAGTTATTCGAATTTTTTAATAGACCATAAATTATATGGTGAGTACAAACTAATCGGTTTATTCGATAGAACAGGCGAATTTATTTATGATAATTTCTATGATGTTAGAAAAATAAGTTATAAACCTAATTCTAGAGTTTCTACATTTTTGAATTACTATATGTTAGGTACTGGTCAACTCGTTAAAGATTTAATGGAAGCATTGGAACTAGATATGAAAATTTTGAATAGGAGAATATGTACTTTATCAGATGGCGAAAAAATAAAGGTATTCACTATCAAACTTTTGATTAGCAGTGCTAAGTTAATAGTTTTAGAACATATCGATGCCTACCTAAATCCAAGAGACTTAAAAGTTTTGCTAAAAACGATTAAAAACTATATGAGAAAACTCGAGAAGAATGTCATATTTTCTAGTGTTAAAATCGATAATATTGTTGATAATGCGGATATATATGTAGTTGCAGAAAATTCTAAAATTATATACAAGGGAAATGATTTAGATACTATGCCAGAAAAAACTTCTACTGTGAAATTTGTCGATATAGCAAACGGGAAAAAAGCTGGTCTTATTTACTATAAAGATGCTAAGGACTTGTTAAAGGCGATTTATAGGAGTGTTAAAAAATGAAATTTTTAATTTCTATATCCTATGATGGCTCTAAGTATCACGGTCTACAAAAATTAAATGGAAAAAAAACAGTTCAGGGAGAACTAGAAACTGTTCTTTCAAAGATGAACGAGAGTTTTGTTTCGGTAAAAGCCGCGGGAAGAACTGATAAGGGCGTTCATGCATTCGACCAAAAATGTCATTTTGAGCTAAATAAAGAGACTACACCATATAAATTAAAATATTATTTGAATAGGTCTACCTCTAATTATCTTTATGTCAATAGTTGTGATGTTATTGAGGATGATGACTTTCATGCAAGATTTTCTGTTAAATCAAAAATTTATTTATACAAGATTAATACCGGACCGTATGATGCGATTAGAAACGATTATATCATGAATTATAATAAAGAATTGGACTTAGATACAATGAACAGAAATGCAAGATATTTTGTAGGTGCACATAATTATAGGGCTTTTGTCACCGGAAAACATGAAACATATGATAGCATTATTGATTATATTAAAATAGATAAATTGGGTGATGAAATTTCGATCGAGATAAAGGGCAAGGCTTTTTATACTCATTTGGTAAGAAATATCGTATATATACTTGTACTCGCGGGAAGTCACAATATAGATGATGACACGATTTTAAAAATGCTTAATACTGGAGAAAGGGTAATTGAGTATTGTCCGGCACCCGCTGGGGGACTTTACTTAAAAAAAATTATTTATTGATATGAAAAGAAAACTGAATTTTAATCTCGTCTTTTGGATTTTTATATTTGGATCTATTGGTGGAGTTTTTGTTGAGATGTTTTGGTGTATGCTAAAAAACGGTTATATTGCATCTCGACACGGAGTAATATATGGGCCGTTCAATCCACTTTATGGTTTTGGCGCTGTTATGCTCACATACCTTTTGTTACCGATAAGTGATAAAAAGGACAGGTTTATATTTTTTGGTAGTTTTGTAATCGGTTCTATAATTGAATATATTTTTCATATAGGACAAGCAGAACTATTTGGTACTTACTCTTGGGATTATTCTGCTAAATTCATGAACTTAAATGGAAGAATTGACTTGCTGCACAGTATACTTTGGGGAATTTTAGGTATATTTTGGTTAAGAAAAATTTTTCCGTGGATAGAGAAAAATGTAACAAAACTTAAAATTTTACAAAATAATATTCTGATAATCTGTCTTGCCATATTTATGATTTTAAATATATGCATCTCTGGTATGGCGGTTTCAAGGTGGAGTGCGAGAAGTCATGGAATAGAGGCTTCCAATATCTTTGAAGTTACACTAGATAAGTTGTATCCAGATGCATTTTTAGAGGTTATCTACCCAAATATGAAGGTCATTGAAAAAAAATGATAAAAAAACGCATAAAGGTGATAAAATTGATTGACTTTTTTGTCGTTTTTTTTTATAATCTTAGTCGGTACATTTTATTTGATTGACTTTTTTGATGTGGGAAGTTAAAAGAGAAAATCAGTGAAAGGAAAAGTTATTATGAATACATTTATGCAAAAAAAAGAAACAATCAATCGCAAATGGTATGTTATCGATGCTGAAGGAGAAACTTTAGGTCGTTTAGCAACTAAAGCAGCAACTATTTTAAGAGGTAAACATAAAGTTACTTACACTCCACATGTAGACTGCGGAGACTATGTAATCGTTATTAATGCTTCAAAAGTAAATCTTACTGGTAAAAAATTAGAAGATAAGATTTATTACAATCACAGTGGTTTCCCAGGTGGTCTTAGAGAAAGAACTGCTAAGGAAATGGTAAACAATTATCCAGAAGAAATGGTAGAAAGAGCTGTTAAAGGTATGCTTCCACACGGAAGACTTGGACGTCAAATGGGTAAAAAATTATTCGTTTATGCCGGTCCAGAACATGAACAAATTGCTCAAAAACCTGAAAAGATAAGTGTACGATAGGAGAATGAAATTATGACAAAGAAAATGATTACTGCTACAGGACGTAGAAAACGCTCTATCGCTCAAGTAAGAATGGTTCCTGGAACTGGAAAAATTACTGTAAATGGAGTAGATGTTAACGAATATATGCCTTTTGCAACATTAGTTATGGATTTAAAACAACCATTAGTTGCAACAAACAATGAAAATACTTTTGATATCGATGTTACTGTTAAAGGTGGAGGTTTCAGTGGACAAACTGGTGCTATCCGTTTAGGTATCACAAGAGGATTATTAATTTATGATGCAGAAACTGACCAAACTAGAGAAGATTCTTATCGTAAAATTCTTAAAACTGCTGGATTCGTTACTAGAGATTCTAGAATCAAAGAACGTAAAAAACCAGGTCTTAAGAAAGCTCGTAGAGCACCTCAATTCTCAAAACGTTAAAAAATTACCAATATTGGTACTTACGTATTTCAATGTTTCGAAAAGTCCGTATTTACGGGCTTTTTTGCTCGGATAAAATCATATTTTTAACATATAACTA
>JAZQJK010000017.1:0-13622 GCA_045541615.1 Bacilli bacterium | reverse complement strand
AGTAGTTACAGTTCCAAGTGTGCTGTTGATGTAACCAACAACTTTTGCACTGTATGTACTACCGATTGTTCCAACTAACATTCCGCCAAATGTCGCAACAAATGCAGAAATTTTGTCTACTTTCATTTTGCTAAGTACAGTGATTACAAATGGTATAAGCACAAAAAGTGGAAAATACTCATTTGATACACTTGTAAGTAATGCAAAAATCAATGAAACTGCGATTACAACTATTACTTTATGATTCGCTAATTTTCTACTAATACCATTAACCAATTTCTGATATCCTGCTGCTTTTGATAGGACTTCGTAAAACCCACCGAGTACAAACAAGAAAGTTATTAATACTGTAAAATAGTACATACCTAAAAGGCCATATTGCATGAAGTTAACAAGACCAACTCTTGTTATGTCTTCAACTACCATTTCACTTCCTGAGAAGTATCCGTATGGTATTAACCATGTTAGGAATGTTGCAAGCAATACTAATATTCCAGAAACTTTGATTAAATCGTATTTACCAAAAATTTTCTTCATAACTCTCTCCTCCTATAATTAGATTATAACATAGAATGGCCAAAAAACAATGTGAAATCTCAGTAAAAATGCCGTTTTTTGGGACTTTTTTTATATTTTTCAGTAAAATTGCTCAAAATAAAGAAAAAACCGGAACATTCCGGTTTCAATTAAGCTAATTCGATAGTAGCGCCAGCTTCTTCTAATTTAGCTTTAAGTTCATTAGCTTCATCAGCAGACACGTTTTCTTTAATGTTACCACCATTGTCTGCTAAAGCTTTAGCTTCAACTAGACCAAGGCCAGTGATTTCACGAATAACTTTGATAACTGCGATTTTTTGTGCACCAGCACTTTTTAATACTACAGTTTTAGCTACATCTTGAGCTTCTTCTGCACCAGCAGCAGGAGCAGCAGCTACTGCTACAGCACTTGGGTCTACTCCAAATTCTTCTTTCATTGCGTCTACTAATTCTTTAACTTCAAGAATTGTCATTTCTTTTAATGAATCGATAATTTCTTTAGTTGATAATTTTGCCATTTAAATCATTCCTTTCTTTAATTAATTATTTTCTTCCATTTTTTTGGCATATAAATCAAGACCGATTGCAACATTTCTAACATGTTCCATAAGTCCACCAGCAAACATAGTAAGTAATCCTTCCATTGATGGAATATCTGCATAAGATTTGATTTCATCAAGAGTAAGTATTTTACCATCCGCATAGCCAGTTCTGATTTCAATATTTTTATTTTCTTTGCTGAACTTACTGATAACCTTAATAGGTTCTAAAAGTTCACTTCCGAAAAGAATCGCATTAGGTCCTTCCCAGAACTCATCATTTTTGATATTAGCATCGTTAAATGCTCTTTTTGCTAAAGTGTTTTTGTAAATTTTAACTTCGCTGTTTGATTTTTTAAGTTCGTTACGAAGTTTAGCCATGTCTGCAACAGTCATACCTTGATAAGTAAATACGATTACAGATGCACTACTGTTGATTTTATCAACGATTTCGCTTACAACTTCTTTTTTAGCATTTAAAATCTTTTCACTTGCCATATAAAAACTCCTTTCATTATTCTAAAAAAACTTTCCAAAAAGGGAAAGCTTAAGTTTGTATTTAAGTTCCCCTCGGCAGGAAATTAAGGCGATGCCACCTGCTGTCTCTGGATAAACGTTTTTTCATTTCTTCGTTATTATATAATAAGTAATTTTATTTGTCAAAGGAATTTTTATCTAATTTAATTCCAGGTCCCATAGTACTTGAAATTGCTATAGAATTGATGTAGTTTCCTTTAACTGTTAAAGGTTTTGCTTTAATGATAGTGTTTACTATAAAGTTGATGTTTTCTACTAATTTCGCATCATCAAATGAAACTTTACCAACAGAAGTATGAATGATACCATAACTATCAGCACGATATTCTATCATACCTTTTTTGATGTCTTCAACTGCTTTTGCAGGAACTGGAGTTACTGTACCAGTTTTAGGATTTGGCATAAGTCCTTTTGGTCCAAGGATTTTACCGATTTTACCTAAAGAAGGCATCATATCTGGTGTAGCGACTATCACATCGAAATCAAACCAGTTTTCATTTGCCATTTTATCGATTAAATCTTGTTCACCAACGAAATCAGCACCTGCTTTTTTAGCTTCTTCAGCTTGAGCGCCTTTTGCTAAAACACAAATTCTTTTAGTTTTGCCTGTTCCATGAGGAAGTACGATAGAACCTCTCATTTGTTGGTCAGCCTTTTTAGTATCGATATTTAAATTGATAGCGATTTCTACTGAACTATCGAATTTTGTAATTGATGACTTTTTAACTAGTTCAACTGCTTCTTCTACAGTATACATTTTATTTTTGTCTACTAATTTAGAAGCTTCCACATATTTTTTTCCAAATTTTTTCATCTTTTTCCCTCCAATCGTGGTTTATTTATAGAGCGGATTTATTATTCTTCAGTATCTTCTACATTTTTCTTTGCAGAGATGACTTCAACTTCATGAATTTCTTCTTGAGCACTAGCTTCCATTGCTTCTAGAGCTGCATCACGTTTTGCTTGTTCAGCTTCTTCTCTTTTAGCATCTTTAGCTTGTTCTTTTAATTCTTCTTCGTTTAAACCTTCTACAGCAATACCCATATTACGAGCAGTACCTTCGATAGTTTTCATAGCAGCTTCTACAGTATAAGCATTTAAATCAGGTAATTTGATTTCTGCTATAGTACGTAAATCTTCTTTAGATAGAGTTGCAACTACTTCGTTAGCACCTTTTGAACTACCTTTTTGAACTTTAGCGTACTTTTTAATTAAGTATGCTGCTGGTGCAGTCTTTAGGATAAAATCATAAGATTTATCGTTATATAGAGTGATTTCTACTGGAACGATTTCTCCCATTCTATCTTTAGACGCTTCGTTAAATTTAGTACAAAATTCATTTGAATTGATTCCTGCAGGTCCAAGTGCTGTTCCAACTGGTGGAGCAGGTGTCGCTTTTCCGCCTGGGATTTGTAACTTAATTTTCTTTACGATTTCTTTTGCCACGAAAAACACATCCTTTCATTGTTTCGCTAAGTGGTATAGGGCTAATCCGCTTCTCCCTCCCACTTCAGTTAGTTATATAAAAATAACTACGATTAAGACTATAGCACAAAACATGTGGTTTTTCAAGTCTTTTTTTAAACTGGTAATTTGTTCAATCATAGAATACCCTTGTTATAAATTATCAACAAAAAACATCCACTTATTGTGAATGTTATTCATCTATTGAAACTTGGAACATCTCAACTTCAACAGGTGTTTCTTGACCGAATAAATCAATGAGAACATTTAAACGAGCATTTTCTTTGTCAATAGTATCTACTACCCCAAACATTCCTGTAAATGGTCCTTCAATTACTTTAACTTTAGTACCTACTTCAAGTTCTTTATCGGCATCAAGTCTAGTGAGTCCCATATTTACTAGGATTTTATCGATTTCTTGTGGAAGAAGAGGCGTAGGTTTTGCACCCTTACCACTAGAACCGATAAAGCCCGTTACTCCAGGTGTATTACGAACTATATACCAAGCATCATCAGTCATAATCATTTCTACTAGTATATATCCAGGAAACATCTTTTTCTTTTTTTCCTTTTGAGTTCCATCTTTCATAGTCTCTATTTCAGTCGTTTCAGGAACTATTACCCTAAAGATATAATCCTGAAAACCCATAGATTCAGTTCTCGCCTCGAGTTTTTCCTTTACTTTTGATTCATGACCACTGTAAGTGTTGACTACATACCATAATTTTTCCATCTTAATTCATCCATCCTTGTTCTTGTACAAATGTATATAATAAATCAAATAGTGCAGTAATTCCTAAGAAGAAGAACGCTAAAAAAACTATCATAAGTAGTGTAGAAATCGAATACTTAATCATGTTTTTTCTAGTAGGCCATGTGACGAGTTTCATTTCTTCTGCAACCAATGCAAAATAACCCTTTTTCTCTTTTGCCTTTTTCGATTTCTTTTTAGGTTCACTTTTTTTATCTTTGCCTTTATCTTTCTTTTTCATTTTTTCTTGACTTACGAGTTTAACTTCATCAAGTTTGTTATCAACTGTAACATTCATTTTTGCCATAAAAACCTCCAAAATAAAAACACCTTTTCGTGCTACAAATAATATAACATAAAGGTGCTGATTTTGCAAGGATTATTATTCATCTTCTTTTAGTTTTTGTCTTGCTCGATATATGAGATTGTACACTCCCTTTTGGGTTTTCCCCATTTTTTCGGCGATATCTGGTACTTCCATTCCAATTAGAGCATATCCAAGTGCTAAACGTTCATTTTCGCTAAGTTTTTCTTTTATGGATTTATTTATCTTTACGAGCGACTCTTCGTTTATCAGTTTGTTAAGTGGGGCTCTACCTTCTGCATCTTTTAAATAGTCGACTAGATGTTCGCCTTTATCCCCTATTTCTACATCGAGTGCGACTGATGAATTATAAGTTTTGACTTTATTAGTTGAGTACTTATCGAGATAGTTTTGTAATTTTCTTCTTACACATAGTGTTGCAAAAGTTAAAAATTTTGTTTCCTCTTCATCATTGTAGTTATTTATCGCCGTACTAAATGCTAGCATTGCTTCTTGGGTTAAATCTGCCATATCTATTCCAAGGGTATAAGCTAGTTTTTTCACTCTATTGATTTCTTTATGTATCATTGGACTATACTTTTCATAAAGAAAGTCTTTGGCTTCATCGCTGTTTTCACTAACCAAATATACTAGTTCAGAGTCACCTATTTCATAATTAGTTTTCAATTCCATAAATTAAAACTCCGGCAGATACACTCGCATTTAGACTGTTAACTTTTCCATGCATAGGTATACTTATTATCTCATCGCAGTTATCTCTCACTATTTTACTAAGACCATTGCCCTCACTACCGATTACGAGCACTATTTTTTCAGAATAGGAAACCTTACGATAGTCGATTCCGTCTGCTTCTGCGCCATAAACAAAGTAACCTCTATCCTTTAGAAAATCGATAGTATTCCTCAAATTACTAACCATATATATATTTACATATTCTAAAGCACCAGAACTCGTTTTCATTACAGTGGAATTTACGCATACACTTCTATCTTTAGGTATGATTATAGATTTAATGCCATTTGCTTCACAAGTCCTTATTATCGCGCCAAAATTATGTGGGTCTTCGAGATGGTCGAGCATGACGATTTTTTTCTCTTTTGTATCGAGTTCGTTTAAATTCTTATATTCATAATCATTTATTTCCATCATGATACCTTGTGAATGACCTTCGGCCATTTTATCAAATTTAGTCTTATCAACCGACACATAAGGTATGTTATTTTCTTTTATAAAATCGATTATCTCTTTATCTTTGAAAGACGTGCTCAAGTATACTTTTTTAATATTCTTAAAGTCATTTTTCATCTCATTAAACACATTTTTACCAAATACTTTCATTTTCAAACACCTCTTTCATTATATCATCTAATCTCTTCTTATCGTTTAAATATAAGTGGCCTACGAGAGATTCAAACCCAGTGGATTTTTTATAAGTTATTATATCCGTTTTGGGATTTGAATGGCTATGAGAATTTCTTCCCCTTTTTACGATTTCCTTTTCCTCTTCCGTTAATATGCCTTTATTTTCTAAAAATTCAAGTATCCTCACTTGATTAGTTGCACTGACATATTTAATTTTTTCTTTTTGCAAAGTTTTAACTTTACTAATCCCCTTTTTTACCAATTCTTCTCTTATATATAATTCATATACGGCATCACCTAAAAATGCTAAAACTAAACTATTCATTTAAACCTCTTTTTGTTTGCGATTATTTTAACATGTCAATTTTATGCTGTCAATTTTTTGACGATATCACTTGCAGCAATTGCACCTTCGTATTCAGCACTTATGATTTGATACATGTCTTTTTTTATTATATCTCCGATTGCATACAAACCTTCAATATTGGTTTCAAATTTTTCATTAGTGACAATATAACCTTTTTCTAACTTTAAACCAATATCCGACTTGAATGGTAAAATAGGGTCAAAACCTATATATATGAATAATCCGCTTACAGAAAGTATTGTACCATCATCCAATTTTATACCAGTAAGATTGCCATTCTCGCTTAAAAATTCGGTGACATTTTTTTCTATTAATATTTCTATATTATCCCGAGTTTTCACTTTATTTATTAGACTTTGGTTTCCTCTTAATGTGCTTCTTACGATTATGGTGACTTTGTTTACTATATTTGATAAATATAACGCCTCTTCTAGAGAACTATCCCCTGCTCCGACAACTGCGACATCTTTATTTTTATAAAAATTTCCGTCACAAAGAGCGCAATAACTTATTCCATGACCGCGTAGTTCTTGTTCACCAGGTAAATTTAGTGCTCGCCTACTTCTTCCTGTGGCGATTATTACTTTTTTTGCACTATACTCGTTTGCACTTGTCTTTACTATGAATGTATTCCCAATTTCGATGTCCTCTACGTTCTCATTTTTATAGTCTATTTCTAGTGATTTGAGGTGTTCATACATTTTGAAAGCCAAATCGGGTCCGCTTATGTTTTTAAACCCTGGATAGTTATCGACGATGTTAGTGTAGTTTATTAGGCCACCGGGCATTTTACTCTCAAGCGCTAAGACATTGAGTCCTCCTCTTTTCGCATATATCGCCGCAGAAATACCAGCGGGTCCCATTCCTATTATGATTAAATCGTATATCATTTAAATTCCCTCTTTCAAAAATTTAATTTGTCTATGTTATGAACATCATTATATAAATCTTCATATTTGCTCTTTCTCGAACTTATTATAAATATGATTAAACCGATAATTATCATCGTTATGGATACAACTTGAGCCATTTTAAAACCTAAAAATATTAGTGAATCAGTTCTACTAGCTTCTATAAAAAATCTTCCTATTCCATACCAAAGTAAGTAAAAGGCTGTAGGTTGTCCAACTTTAGTATACTTCATTTTTCTAAAAATATATACGATTATAAAACCTAGTAAGCACCATGCCGATTCATAGAGAAATGTTGGAGTATAGTATACGCCGTTTATATACATACCGTTTATGATAAATTCGGGTATTCCTAAATTTTGTAGATGTTCATAGGTCGTGGCAACTCCATATGCTTCACTATTGAAAAAGTTTCCCCATCGCCCTAGTGCTTGTGCAATTAGAAGCCCTGGTACTACGAAATCTAAAATTCTTATCAATCTCACACCATATCTCTTGCAGTATATAGCAGTTGTCAATAGTCCAAATGCTATTCCACCGTGAATTGCTAGACCTCCGTTCCAGATTTGCCATATCTCCGATATATGACTACCGAAATAATCCCAGTTAAATAACACATAATAGAGTCTCGCCCCAATTATTCCCGCTATAAGTGCCCAAAAGAACAGGTTAAATATGAAGTCAGTTGAAATTTTATATTTCTTTGCCTCTCTAGTTATTAAAGCATATGCCAAAAAGACACCTATCAAAATGAATAGCGAATAATATCTTATCTCAAAACCGAAAAGTGTGAAAGCAATTGGATTCATTTTGGTTCACCTCGTTTTAATTATACGGGGTAATTCTAAAAAAGTAAAGCACTCAAAAACGCACCTAATGGCACGTTTATTATTTATTTAAAATTTTATTTAAATAGTGACCTGTATACGATTTATCATTTTTAGATACCTCTTCTGGTGTACCTACTGCAACGATATCACCACCGCCATCTCCACCTTCTGGGCCTAAGTCTATTATGTGGTCTGCAACTTTTATCACATCTAAATTGTGTTCAATTACGAGAACAGTATCTCCGTTGTCGACTATTCTATTTAAGATGACTAATAATTTTTTAATATCATCTACATGTAATCCGGTTGTCGGTTCATCAAGAATAAATATACTTCTTCCAGTAGGTTTTTTTTGAAGTTCTTTGGCAAGTTTTACTCTTCCAGCCTCACCTCCAGATAAAGTTGGAGCACTTTGGCCGAGTTTAATATAGGATAACCCTACATCTATTAAGATTTGTAATTTATTTCGAATTTTAGGAAAACTCTCAAAGAAATCATATGCTTCGGTAACTCGCATCTCTAAGACATCGTAAATACTTTTTCCTTTAAATTTTACTTCAAGTGTTTCTCTATTATAACGCTTTCCATCACACACATCACATGGCACATATACATCTGGTAAGAAGTGCATTTCTATCTTCTTTACACCATCACCCCAGCAAGCTTCGCATCTTCCACCTTTGACATTGAATGAAAAACGGCTCTTATCGAATCCACGAATTTTCGATTCTTTCATCTCTGCAAATAAATCCCTGATATCATCAAATAACCCTATATAAGTAGCAGGATTACTTCTAGGAGTTCTTCCGATTGGGTCCTGTGAAATTTGCACGACTTTATCTATTTGTTCTAATCCTTTAATTGTCTTATGCTTTCCGGGTTCAACTTTAGAATTATAGACAGATTTCATCAAAGATTTATATATTATCTCATCAACGAGACTACTTTTTCCTGAGCCACTAACTCCGGTTATACAGACAAATTTACCGAGGGGAATTTTGACATCTATGTTTTTAAGGTTATTTTCTTTTGCACCCTTTATCTCTAAAAATTTACCATTTCCTTTTCTTCGCGATGTAGGAATTTCGATTTTTTCTTCACCTGTTAGATATTTTCCTGTTAAACTGTTTTTGTCTTTCATAACTTCTTCTGGTGTACCTGCTGCGACGACGTAACCTCCGTTTTCTCCTGCACCTGGGCCGATATCTATTAGATAATCAGCAGCTCGCATAGTATCTTCATCATGTTCAACGACTATTAAAGTGTTTCCTAAATCTCTCATTTCCAAAAGTGAGTTAATCAGTTTATCGTTGTCTCTTTGGTGAAGTCCTATACTTGGCTCATCTAATACGTATAATACTCCAGTCAATCTACTACCGATTTGAGTAGCAAGTCTTATTCTCTGTAGTTCACCACCAGATAAAGTCGCTGCTGTACGTGCTAAAGTCAAATATTCTAACCCGACATTTTTTAGAAATTTTAATCTATTGAGTATTTCTTTTAATAAAAGTTCTGCTATTTTAGCCTCTTCTTTCCCGAGTTTTAAGTTTTCGAAAAATGGAATAAGGTTTTTTATACTCATGAGACATACTTCATGAATGCTTTTGTGTCCAACTTTAACTGCAAGTATATCATCTTTTAGTCTTGCACCATGACAAGTAGGACATTCCATATCCATCATATACATGTCGAGCCATTCTCTTATCCAAGCACTATTGGTTTCTAAATATCGTCTTTCTAAATTTGTGACAATTCCTTCAAAGTAGTCAACTGTGGTTCTTGTGTTTCCGTTTTTGGCGACATATTTGAATTCCAGTGGTTTATCGCTTCCATATAAAATGATGTCAAGTTTCTTCTTATTCATTTTTTCGATTGGTTCATTTAAATCGATATCATAGTATTTAGCACATGTTTGTAGTTCAGTCATCATGATATTTGAATCTAAACTTAGTCCCTTAATTGCACCCTTTAGTATTGAAAGTGACTTATCCGGGATTAAAAGATTGAGGTTAATCATCTGTTTAAAACCTAGTCCCTTACAGTCCGGACAAGCGCCGAATGGTGCATTAAAGGAAAACATATTTGGCTCTAATTCCGGAAGTGAAAAATCACATATCGGACATGCATAATTTTCACTGAAAAGAACTTCTCTATCCCCTATTATATTGATTAAAACTCTACCATCACTGAGGCGCGTACTCTGCTCTATTGCTTCAGTTAGTCTTGCTCTGTCGCTTTCTTTAACGATAATTCTATCTACGACTACTTCAATTATATCTTTTTTGTTTTTTTCTAAAGTTATGTCCTCACTTAAATCGTATACTTCACCATTGATTCTGACTCTAGAATAGCCACTGGTACGTAGATTATCGATGATTTCTTTATGTGTACCCTTTTCGGCACGTACTACTGGGGCAAGTACTTCGATTTTAGTACCTTCACCATAAGACATTATTTTGTCAGTTATCTCATCGACTGTTTGACTAGAAATTGCTTCGCCATGAACCGGACAATATGGAATGCCAATGCGCGCAAATAGGAGTCTTAAATAATCGTATATTTCAGTTACAGTACCTACAGTACTTCGCGGATTTTTGCTCGTCGTTTTTTGGTCAATTGATATACTTGGGCTTAATCCCTCGATTGAGTCGACATCTGGTTTTTCAGTACCACCCAAAAATTGTCTAGCATAAGCACTTAAAGATTCGACATAACGCCTTTGACCTTCTGCATAAATCGTATCAAATGCAAGACTACTCTTACCAGAACCACTAACTCCTGTCATTACGACTAAACTGTTTTTTGGTATTTCAATATCGATATTTTTGAGATTATTTTCCCTCGCACCTTTAATAATAATTTTATCCATAAATAATCACCTGATTTCGTTTATTATTTTATCACAAAAATCAAATTTTAAAAGTAATTTGTTGAAGTGAGAAAAAACTGTGGAAAAGTCTTGAGTTTTCCACAGCTATAAAACAAACTTTTTAGTATGTCTATTTTCATAATCTTTTTGAATTTCGATATTTTTGATTGGGTTTTTAGTTTTTTCGTAATTGTTTGGTAAATCATATATCATTTCACTTATTATGAGATTTACCGTATCTAAATATATTTGTTTTATCAATATTTGGTCAAAATAGCCATTTTTAAATTTGATGTTCATATCTAATACACAAGGAATTGATGGAGTACTTGCAAAATTGACATCTGAAAGTGTCGGTACATCTATATTAAGGGTTCCATTATTTTTTAAATATGTTTTATAAAAGTGGTGATGACCATTTAATTTAATAGAAGGTTTTCCAATTATGGATTGTAGAGTCGGAACCTCATGATATAATCCAATTGCATCGTTTTTAATATTTACTTTAGTAGAGCAGTATTTATCCATTATTACATCTTGCCTATAACTTTGAAGGATAAGTGATAGGTCTAGGCCGATGCTTTGTAATATACTGTAATCGTGGTTCCCACCAACCGCGAATGTCAGTATGTTTTTATCAAAAGGATATGATTTCATAAAGTATTCGACTTGTTCATATGGGTCAGAAATCTTCTTTTGACATTGCCCGAAAGTACCTTCAAGTAAATCACCACAGCAAAAGATTATATTAATGTTTTCTTTTGAGCAATAGTCAAATGCTCTATTTACTAAATCAATTCTTTCAAGTTCAGAACCGAAATGCAAATCCGAAATTGCAAGACACCTTAACGTGTTTTGTTTTTCAAAAGTTACAATAGAATTAAAATCTCTTTCACTTTTTTGCATATCTCCATTATTTGATTCTTTACATTCATAGTGTTTCATGAAGTTTTTAGGGCAATATTCAACCTCTCCAATAGAGTAATAAGTTTTTAAAAAATCAAACCCCTTATTTTTGAGAAGTGTTAAATAATGATACAACTGTTTATTTGATATGTTTAAAATCTCACATATTTCATTATTTGTTTTTCCTTCATTAATCAACTTTAATAACATTTTAAAAGTTTCAGACATAAAACCACCCTAAATCAAATATTTGTTTTTTGTATTTTACCAAAGTATTTTTTTTATGTAAAGGAAAATACTTTTGAGACCTTGTTTTCATAGACTTTTCGTAAAAAATCTAGTAAAATTAAACTAGGATGTGATACTAATGGAAAATGTAGCAATAATATTCTTTGTCTTAGTTGGGTTAGGTGCATTATTGGCAATAATTTATATTTTAATATATAACAATATTCAAAAAAATGTGATTAGAATACAATCAGCTGAGGCAGAAATAGATGAAGCG
The DNA here is from genome assembly GCA_045541615.1 of Bacilli bacterium. Taxonomy (GTDB): domain Bacteria; phylum Bacillota_I; class Bacilli_A; order RF39; family UBA660; genus RUG11867. The sequence continues at coordinate 1,718 of JAZQJK010000017.1, read as the reverse complement.
TTAAGATGTAGATATGATATACTTAAAAATATCGAAAATGTAATAAACAGTAATACTAATTTAGCACAGGACAATTTTCAAGAATTTGCAAAAGAGGACCTCAAAATATCAAATTTTGAAATGGATAGAAAACTTTCAAAAATATCCGATTTGTTTACTAAAATAAAGTCTGATTACCCAGATGATTTAGAGACAGAAACATTCAGAAATTTAATAGTTGATTTGAAAATCAATGAAGAAAAACTCGTAGCCTCAAAAGCATATTACAATAGGTTTACTACAAAATTGAATACTATTATTAAAAAGTTTCCTTCAAATATCATTGCAAGAATACATAAAGTAGATGTTAGAAATTATTTTGATAATAAAATTATGAATGATGACGATATTTTAGATTTTAAACTATAAAAAAACATTTTCAAATTTACATTTTTTGAAAATGTTTTTTTGATAACTCATTAGCTTTATTTTCTAAAAGTACTGCTTTATAATTAGATAAAAAATGTTTTAAAATCAATCTTATATCCTTTTTAGAGACTTTAGTATGATTAGATATCTCATCGATTGTGAAAAAGTGATTTTGACCTATACCAAATTTCAACTTAACAATCTCTAATTCTTTTTTATCCATATCCCTTAACAAGTCATAACAAAGAGTCAAATCTACATAACTCTCGATTTTCTCTAAATCGCTTCCAGTCTGATTTAACTTATGTTCTTCTCTAGTGATGTAGTTTGGATTTTGAAGCATTTTTCTAAGTTTTGGCAATACCTTTAAATGAAACGAATTTAATGTACCGGTGTAATCCTGTTTTGGCATCAATTTTTCATCAAAGCATTCATTTAATATACTTAAATCCTCACTGTTCAATCTATCGATGCATTCGTGTAATTTCTCATATGAATATTCACCTAAATAATAATACACGGATTTTTTAGATTCAGCCTTGAAAACATATTCAGGGTTTTTTAGAACTTTTTTTAATTTAGGTAAGACACATGTGTAGAAATCATGATGGTCATCTTCACTATAATCGAAACACTCAGAAGGGTTTAATAAATCCGGACCATACCTTAATAATATGATTTTCTTTTCTTTTTCTGGTAACTTAGAAATAGCGATATTCACTTCATCTATATCATAACTTTCGAAATAGTCATAAATAGTTTTTGCCTTTAAATTTAAACCGACATCATTCTTTATTTTTAAAGCGAAGTCATTTTTGCTCGATTTTAATTCCCTAGGAAGTGATTTATTTTTTAAAATACGAGTTAACCTTTTTATTGCATTATGAAATTCTTTATTAATATCACTTGTATATGCACATTTTATTTTAATACAATCTAAATTTTCACCAAACCTCATCTTAATGACTTCTTGCTCTCTATTAGATAACAATGAGACTGCATTGATGATTTCTGTTTCACTACTCTCTGGAAAGATTTCATATATCGTATGATATTTTAATTTTGTTTTATCAACCAACACTTTTTTCTTTGGAGCCATTTCTTCCATTAGTAAACGTTCACATTTAAGTTCATTTTGTGTCATATAATTAGGTTTTTGTAACATTTTTCTTATTTTAGGTATAATCGAAGAATAAAACTTATAGTATTCTTCTGCAGTTATAGACACACTTGGGTAATATTTTCTCGCGACAATATTTCTCTCTTCTTCTTTCAATCTATTTAAGCACTTATCTACTTCATTTTGGGGA
>JAZQJK010000016.1:0-6650 GCA_045541615.1 Bacilli bacterium | reverse complement strand
TATTACTTTCTATTTCTTTAATATTAATTCTTTCAAATTTTTTATATCTAATACCGATTTTATTTTTTTTATCCATGATTAACACATCGACATCTTGGTGTCCTTTTGAACCTTTTATCACGTTTGTTATATCATATTTTGAGTTGACATCTCTAGTGACCAATGACTGATTTTGTAATAGTTCAGAATATAATTCTTCAAAAGTTACTTCCCTATAGCGATCTTTTTTTTCTTCAATTCTATTATGTCTAGTATAGTCTTTATTAAAGTGGTGCTCTTCATGTGTTATTTCATCTAAAAGTGTGCATAGTTTTTTTAGCATCGATAAGAATAATTCATCGAGTGGTTCACTTTGAATAACTGTACTATTTGCAAGAGAAAGTGCAAGTCTATAGTTTCTTTCACCTATTGCCTCATAAGTATCTTCTGCATCATAAGTAGTACTTACAGGAAAAGTGCGTGAATTTCTAACCTCTAAATACGTTTTAAGTACGTCGAGTAACATTTCATCTTTTACTCTTATACCAGTTTTTTCTTTAATAGCCTCTAAGAAAACTATTGCCTCTGTATATGCTTCATTGGCTATAAAAGATTTAATCGAATTATGTAGTATGTTTTGCGTTGAAACAGCTTCGATGAGTAGATTTCTAAGTGTCAGTTCACTTCTCGTCATTTTAGAATTAAATTCATCCTCGAGTTGAAATAATGCCTCTGAATACTCTTGATTCCACGCGAGACGTCTTATCTCATTAAGTCTACTAGTTCTCTCATCTTTTTCATTTAACTTAGTATTGAACTCATAATTTATATCTTTTAAATAATCTTTATAGTAATCTGGTAATACAACTATTCCATTTAAAATGCTTATAAACATGTTTAAGTTCTCAGGACTCATTAATCCAGAATCAAAAAGTGAATCCATATATTTGAATAATTTCTCATCAAATTTCCAAAGTGCAATACTTAAATAAAACAATTCATAATTCACTTGTGCATTATTAGGATTTACATCATAACATTTAGAAATAGCATCATATGCATAATTAAGTTTATTATCCATGATGAGTTTTTTTCCATAATGGAAATATTCCGTTTCAATGGACTCATCACTTAACACATAAAAACCCCTTTGCACTCTTTTAAGCATGCCATTTGACGTCATCTTAGATAAATCATTAGAAGTAAGTCCGCAAGTTTTTAAATCATTTGTCGTTAGAGTATCGCTTTCTAAAAACTTATCTAGCATTTGAAATATATTATCTTCTCTTATCATAGTTTTCCTACTTTCTCTAAATTTGTTTGTAATCTATTCTACTATTTTATTTTAGAGAAATCAAGGATTTTGTTTTGTAATTCAAATATATCACTCGAGTGGTCGATTTTGGCATCAGTTCTTTTTGATAATTCAGTCGCGATTGTATAGTATTTTATTGCCTCATCATATTTACCTAATTTTTTATAGACCTTTGCTATTCTTGAAAATACTATTGGGTTATAATGGTCTTTCGATATTAATAGACTCTTATTAGCATTTAAATATGCGAATAAATCACCACTTTTCTTAGAAAATCTAATCTCTTCATTTATCTCGCTTTCATCTATTTTTTGATAGTTCTTATAACAAAGTACGACTCTCTCATCTCCTCTAGCTCCGACTAAAAATGCGTCCATATGCTTATAATATTTAACATAATGCAAGATTTTACAATTTGAGTTCATATCCATTTTATCGAGTATAATGACATCTTGGTTATCTTTTATAATAGGATAAATCTCTGCAAGTAATTTTTGTTCTTCACAAGTGAAACCTGTAACTAAAGCATTTTCATAATGTTTGTTCAGTAACTCTAATTTTTTAGGTTCATTATCACGACAATACGTATTTAAAATTTGCAAATATATACCTGCGATATCGAGTTTATTTCTCGCAATCATCTCTTTAACTCTATTGGTATAAAACCCAGAATAAACATAAAAATTTTCTTTTAAAACATTATTAAATACTTTAGAGGATTTTTCAAAATCGAATTCTCGGTTCAAAATGTCCACTTTTATGAGCAATGTGACCAATAATTTGTATTCACTCTTACCATTTTCATCTAGATATGTACAAATCGTGCCAATGGCCTTTTCGGTTTTCCCACTATTCAAAAGTGTGATAGCCTTTTCAAATACCGGATGTACCCTTTTGTATTTTTTGTTGTATTCATCTATCAAAGCACATAAATCCCCAAGTAATAAGTACATCGAATCATCATTAGCATTTCCCTTAAAAAGTGTAGCCATTTCTAAAGCAGAATAGTAATCGTTGTTTTGAAGTGCATCAAATGTAGATTTGTAATTATCCTTGCTTATTTTAGTTTTAGGCTTAGGTATTGTTTTAGTGTTTTGGATTTTTAATATCTCTTTTACGATTTGATATAATGCCCTTTCTACAGGTGTCGGAATCCTCTCCTTATAGAGATTTTTAAAATGCTCGTGAACTTCCTCATATTTTTTAGCTTTGATTAATTCGGATACCCCTTTTATATTTTGGGTTTGCATGGGAATAATTTGGTTTGTCAAAGATTTTATAACCCTTATATTCATATGGTCTACTTTTGAGTCCTCAACATATCTTCTCATAAGAGAAAAGGCGTGTTTATACTTACATTTCCAAAGCGCAGTGATAATCTCGTTCTCTAGTTCGATGTCTACAATGCTTTTTATCGGCGTTTTTAATAACATATCGGAAAGTTCAATATTTCTCGTATAATCTTTATACTTAGGCGGTAATTCTACAAGTGCGTTTAAAAGAAATAAGGTAGTGTTTAGGTAAGGTTCATATTTCGAATTTAATCCGATTATTTCATCGAGATATTTATACAATTTGTCATCGATTTTTCCAATGTAAATACTCCAGTAGAAAAGTAAGGCATTAGTTTTTGTGTTATTTGGATTTAGTTCATATGAAATTTCAAGTGCCCTTACCCCTTTTTGGATTTTATTATATCTAAGTAGGAATGATGCGAGTTTTAAAAATTCCCAAGCCGAATTTGGCCCGTATGAGACCTCTTCGTTATTTATAACTAGCATCTTTTTTTCCAATAATTCATCGATCATTTCACTATCTATACCCATTTTTTTGAGTTCGTCTAGTGTAATAAAGTTGTCATATAAAAATTTTTCATAAATCAGACGAAGTATATCATTTTTCATATCTGTTTCTCCATATTCGTTTCGATATCGCTTAATAGTTCAGTAAAATCTAAGTCCGCACCGTCTTCTCTTTTAGATAGAAGTGTCGCGAGATTTAGGTATTCCAACGCGCTATCTAGTTTTTTCATTTTTATTAGTGCTAAACCGATTTTAGCAAAAGTAATTGATTTTACCTCATTAGCGGTGTGCAATATTATCATATTTAGTTCAACAACCTTTTGAAAGTCACCTTTTATATTAGCAAGTTTAATTTGCTCGATTAGGTCAGTCATCTTTATATACTTTCTAACCCTATAACGAAGTACTACCCGTTCGGATTCTAATGGTCCTACTAAAAACGCATCCATGTTTTTAAAACTTGAGACATACTCGAGTATCTTTAAGTTCTCACTATGAGGCATCTCATCTAGCAAGACAAAACTTCTTTTGCGCATCAACTCTTTATATTTATTTGCAAGTAGTTTTTCGTATTCATCCATATTTTCATATTTTTTTGCTTCAATGAGTTTATTTTTTAATTCCTCTAAACGATTTTCTTTATCCTCTGCTCTTGGAATGTAGTAGTTTTTTATCAATTCATACATGACTTTAGCTTCTTCCACTCTGCCCTCTATGATATAATTTTCGAATCTTCTTATCTGTAATTTCATATCTAGGTAAAACTGTGGACTATTTAATTTAGTGATTTCTCTATTTGATAAATAAAAATCTCTATCACCGCGTACTATATCTAGTTTTATATAGCAAATGAGATACTGAAAATATTCTTTTTTTCCAATGAGTTCTAAATATTCTAAGACTTTTTTCTCGTTTATGCCATCTTTATCGAAAAATTCAAAAAACATTTTCTTTTGATTTCTTTCATTTTTCTCGAGTTTACCGATTTGATAACATAGTTCGGTAAGCAATATATATAGTGGTTCATTGTCGGTTTTACCATATTTTTTTATATACGCTTGTTCGAGTTCAAATGCTTTTAAAAAATCATTGTTATCTATCGCACAAAAAGTGTTTTCAGTATTACATTCCACTACTTTAGATATCTTGCCAGTATTTTGTACTTTGATTATTTCCTCAGTGACTTTTATTAATGAACTTCTCATACTTTTATATCTAAATTTATTATTTTGACCTTTTAAAACACCGAGAAGCACATCGTATCTTTTTTCTTTAATCAATTCTAATATTTTCTTATCTCGTTCTAGTTCTTTTATTATCAGTTCTTCGAGAAGTCCTATGACATTTTTTATTGTTATCACGTTTATTTTATATGAGATGGCAAATTTTTTTAGAATGACATGAGCACTGGAAAATTTCTCTTTAAAAATAAGTTCTCTTGCTCTATTCTCTGCTCTAGAAATAGAATCGTTCTCATTTTGCAGTTTTAAATCCTCAAGCGACATATTTTGGGCATATAAACTTAAATCTTCATCAAAATTATCTATTAGATGGTTAAGTAAGTAGATATAGAGGTTTATATATGCACTTTTCTCATAGTCGTAGTTTTTATCATTTCCTTGGTAGAGATGTGCAAATTTAAGACAATCATAAAAGGTATTATCGAATTCTCTTAGAGATATTTTCCAAGTGAGAAGTTGGTAACAAACCAAGAAGTTATTAGAGTCTAATTCGTAACATTTTTCATATATTTTAACAATTTCTTCTGCATCAGCACCATCTGAAATTCTACTATGTGCATAATCATATAGACCTTTAACACCTTTTTTACTCTTTAAAATAAAGTTATCTTCATCGATTTGCACGAGAACTTCCATCTTGCGAAGTTGTCTTATATCACTTGGTAGCATCCCGCATTCTTTTAAGTCTTTAAAGTTAAGTGTATTCTTTTCGACGAACATAGAAAACATCAATTTTAATTTTTCAGGTTTTATCATAAAAAATCCCCCTTTTGATGAGGACTATTCTACTATTATATTGAAAATAAATCAAGTGTTTATGTTTTTATCGACAATGTAATATACTCCTTCTTTATCAGTTATATAATTTACTTTAGAACCAATTCCATATATGAATACAGTGATATTTTTATTTATAAAATAGTCGACCATACGTTCGGTTACTACCATGTCGAGCAAACAAATACAATCAAGCGAATAATCTTCGACTGAGTTTAAGACATAATTTAAAACACCAAACTTATACTGTGGATACTTATTTTTAAGTTCAGAAATGTAGTTTGAATCAAAACTGATGAAGTACGTTTTATCATCGATATAGTCTTCAAATGATGAGAAATCTATATCTCGCTCTTTTAGTTCGACAACTTTTATGCATGTATATTTTTTTAAGACATCCATAAGAAGTGGGATTTTGCTAGGGAGAACTTCACTTCCGAAGGTAAACCTAAGTAACTCTTCATATGAGTAATCTTTTACAAAGCCATCTCCATCACTCACTCTTGTTATAAGTGCATCATGACATACGACGAGTTCACCTAACCTCGTTTTTCTAACATCAAACTCTATTCCTGTAAAGCCACAATTAAGAGCATTTAGAAAAGCATCATGTGTATTTTCTTTTATATTTTGGGTTTTATACCCTCGATGTGCAATCAACTTCATGTTAAAGTATATGAAAAAATAAGTGTAAACATTACGTGAAGTTTACACTTTTTAGTTATTGGTTTTATTTGTTTTTGTATATAATATATGGCATATTTATGAGGTTTGTATATTTTTCAAATCTTATAGAATTCTATACTCAGACACAGTTAAATGAACGAGACCCATTTTTTTAACTTATTACAGCGTATGGAACATCTTTAGAGCCATCCCCAGTTAGTTTACTTGCGTATTCTTTGGTTAAATTTATAACTGGAACGATGTCATACGTAACGTACACAGCGTTGTGGTACAGACCCCCAGAACTGCTCACATCGAACATAGCCGCATTAATACCATGGAAAATGTAAGGCGACAGCGACCAAAGGCCCCAAGATGTGTTGGTTGTATATGGATAGAGTGTGCCCGCTTCGCTATATCCTGAAGAACCGAATACACCATCATACCCACTTAACACTAGTTCATCTGCATTTAGTAAACCTACCTTTAAGTAATATGTTCCACCATATGTCTCCGTTGTTAACTCCGTTTTCAATGTTGGTGTTATAGCACCGTTTTCAAAATATAATCTTCTATATGATTCAAAATATGTATAATCATCTTCTAGATAATTTCTTGTATCTGAATAATACTGGCTTATTGCTATATTTACACTCTCAGCTGATAAACTTCTCTCAAACCATGTATCAAGATAATTTTTCATATCCGATGGTGTTCCATCTTGTACATTTGGACTACTATTATCATATGTGTATCCTGTGTATTTTGGGTCGTTGTAATTTGCATTAAATCTTGATTCTCCTGCATACGAATTTATACCCGTTGCATTTGGACTCGTTCCTATGTACATTAGTCTCAAAGTTCCGTCTC
>JAZQJK010000015.1:0-5976 GCA_045541615.1 Bacilli bacterium | reverse complement strand
CAAATGTATCAATCTTATTTAGTTCGCTTATTTTAATATTTTTTATAGTTTTAGGTATAGTTTTTGACATGATAGGTGTAAGTGCAACTGTAGCTGATAAAAAAATATTCAATTCCATGGCGTCTAAAAAAGTTAAAGGTTCAAAAACAGCACTCTTCTTAATTAAAAATAATTCTAAAGTTTCGAGTTTTTGTAACGATGTCATTGGAGACATATGTGGAATACTTTCAGGAGGGGCAGGTATTACCATCGCACTGTCAATTTCAGAATCATATGGTATAAACGTGTTTATTGTAAACCTCGTTTTGACGAGTTTGATAGCTTCATTCACAATAGGTGGTAAAGCTATAGGAAAAGAGCGTGCTATCAATAAATCGAATGAGATTTTATTTAGTTTTGCTAAATTTTTAGATATAATAACTTTTAATAAGTTAAAATGATTTGCTCTATTTTGATAGAGTTTTTTTATATGACAAAACCCTAATCTCGTTAGGGTCATTTGATTTTATTTTTGATAAATAAATATTTTGGAAAATTTATAATTTTTTTGAAGTTTCTTTTTATTGGATTTGTGTCTTTTTTTAGGTTTTTAAAATATGAGTTTGAATTAGAACATTTTATGGTTACTATATCATCAATTTCATCAACATCATCGTATTCTCCATAATAAAGGTCTCTAAACAATAAATTGATGTCACCGGTAGCAGAATACAAATTTTTGATAAAATTGGTCGTATCAGTTTTAAAACCGCTTATATTGAAGGCTTTACCATATATTTTCTTTGAAGTCATGATTCCCATTACATAATCATTTAAATCATTCACGGTTATAAAGTCTACTGTCCTATTTAGTTTCATGTGTTTTATATAATAATTATTTTTTGTTAGTACGATTGGCATTCTTATAATGCAGTACTTTTTTAGATTTGATTTTATATAGTTTTCGCTTCTTATCAAACTCACTGAGTAAGGGTCATCTGGATGAGTAGTCTCACCATTTACAGTTAGTCTTTTTAATGTGCTGTTTGTCCTTCCATATATACTTATAAAAGACATCCTTATGTACACACAGTCCGGATTTATTTCGTTGATGGCATCTACGATGTTTTTGCAACCACGATAATTTGCACTTTCTGTTATATGCTCACTTAAATCTGCAAGAGGTGGCATTATGCCCGCGTAATCTATCACTATGTCATTTTTTTTGACTAAATCTATTATTAGGTTTTTATCTTCAATATCGCCATAGACAATTTTGATTTTATCTCGAATTTTTTCGAGTTTTTCAAGACTCTCTTTACTCTCTAAATCTAAAACGGTAACATTAAATTTGGTATTTAATAATTTTTTAACTAAATTGAACCCTATTTTTCCTGCTCCACCTGTTATTAAAACATCTTTCATACTATCCTCCAATGATTAAGTTGAATAGCATAAATATTATACCCACTACTAGACCAGTTGTTGTCATTTTTTTATTTTTGGATGCTCCGAGTTCGACCAATAATTCAAATAGTATTAAATACATAATCATTCCAATTGTTAAACTCATGAGGCCAGCGAGAGTGAAATCACTTATCTCTCCGAATAACATCATTATAAGGGCTCCAAATACTGTACTAAAACTGAGTAATGATATATTCATAACTACCATCTTTTTATTTTTTGCTGTTTCATTAAGTGTAGCAGTTATTCCCATGCCAAATGGAACGTTATGTAAACCTACACCAACTGCCATGAGAATACCCGCTTTTGCATCTATAGATGCTATGTTATATATCGCCATACCCTCAATTATGTTATGCACTATTAATGCTAGCGAACTGATTATTCCTATGTGTTTTAAATGTCTTTCATGGTGTTTTTTTTCTTTATCGTGGTCATGGTGTGGAATTAGTAGGTCGATGAGTTTTAATATCGCTATACCGATAAAAATGAATATGTACATGAAAATAGTACTCCTACCCTCTAGTAATTCGATGACTTCAGGAACTATATCAAACGCAAGTAAGAAGAGCATGACACTAAAGGCTAAACCGATGCTAAAGTCGATTAATCCTTTTTTATTTTTACCAAATATTGCTAGTAATGAACCGATGATAAAAAAAACTCCCGCGATTACTGTTATAAACAATGCTTTCATCTTTTACTCCTATTCTAATGCTATATGTGCTTTAAATGTATTACCTGAATAATCAATATTCGTATTTGGATTATATGTTAAGTAGTAATATAATTTAAATCTCTGTATGTTGTTTTTTCCTATTTTTAAATTGGGACTTATGATGAGTTTTTCTCTATCCGCATACTTGAAATTGCCTGTTGATATTTGCTCATATTCATCACTATTATAGTCTAAAATAAATAATCTCCACTTAAATAAATCCAAGTCTATGTTATTTGGTAATTCTATATCGGTTAAGTATAGTTTGTAATTTTTTATGCCCAAAGTGGTATCCGTGTTGACCACTGAAAATTCATAATATGGTGCTGATTCATAGTTTTCATCTTTAATTGCCACATCCTCTAGTTGATTTAGTGATGGACTAGATTTGTAAAGTATTTCAGGTCTTATATCGAATTTAGCAAGTCTTTTCTCATGTTGGGTGCTACTGTATTGGTCTAAAAAATATAAAGAACTAAATATAATAGGTAAAACTATAGAAATTACTACCGCCAAATAGAAATATGCTTTGTTTTTCATGTCACTCACCTATTATGATTTTACTATAAATAATCAATTTATTCAATCGGTGTTTTTGTCGAACAAATTCTCTTGACTTTTAGCATTCAGAGAATAATCTGAAAACTTTTCTTTAACAAATAATGGGTATGCAGCTGCGGCAATCATAGTTGCATTATCGGTACAATATTTTAAAGGTGGAATTGAAAGTTCTACATTGAAGTTTTTACACATTTTTTTTAATTCCTCCCTTAGATATGAATTCGCACTTACTCCGCCAGCAATAAATAAGTTTTTGATATCATATTTTTCTATTGCCAGTTTTGTCTTTCTTACTAATTCTTCAATCGCAGTTTTTTGAAATGAAGCAGCCAAATCGAATTTGTTTATCTCTCTTCCTCTTTGTTCTTCATTATGTACGAGGTTTATGATATAACTTTTTATACCACTGTATGAAAAATTCAAACTTTCATCATTCATTGGAACTGGTAATTCATAAGTAGGTTGCCCCATTTTTGCATATTTTTCTATATTGGGACCACCTGGATAAGTAAGGCCTAGAACTCTAGCAACTTTATCAAAGCATTCACCTACTGCATCATCTAAAGTACTACCGATAACTTCAAAATCGTAATCATCTCTCATTAAGATTAGTTCCGTATGTCCTCCACTGACGACTAACCCAAGCGATGGAAAATTTAATTTTTTCGACAGATTATTTGCATATATATGTCCCATTATATGGTTTACTCCGATGAAAGGTTTATTATGAATTAGACTCAATGTCTTAGCACATTCTAATCCGACTAGAAGGCATCCCATAAGGCCAGGTGCATAAGTTGCCGCAATAGCATCTATATCATCCCAAGTGATATTTGTATTTTTAAATACGTCTTCAATACAGTAGGTAATGTTTTCGATGTGCATTCTACTTGCGATTTCAGGCACTACACCACCAAATTCTGCATGCGTTTGCATCTGGGTTAAAATGCAAGTGTAGATATCAATGGAGCCGTTTTTAACGATAGAAATACTCGTTTCATCACAGCTTGATTCAATTGCTAAAATATATATGTCCTTCATAATATCTTCCTTTCCATTACTAAAGCATCATCATTTTGATAGTAATTTTTAATCGTTCTAATAATTTGAAATCCATTTTTATTATAAAAATTTATTGCCGAGTTATTTTGTCCTCTAACCTCTAAAAGAACATGTTCGACATTTTTAAGGTTCAAGACATATTCTAAAAGTTCTGTACCTATTCCCATGTTACGGAAGTTTTCATCCACGATTATATTTATTATTTCTAAAGTCTCGTAGAGATGAAGTATTTGTATAAAGGCAATAAGTGTATCATTTTTAAAGTATGCATAAACTTGTTCTAATTCACCAATACTTGAAAGTTTAAAATTTTGATTTAGTTGAACAGCGAGTTGTTCTATTTTGTAGAATTCATCTCGGTTTAATTCTCTAATCATTTTAATGCATCAATTCCTTTTATATATATAGGATTTACTAAATGTGGATTTAGATTTTCTCTCGAACTTAGATATTCAATTATTTTTTTGTAATCATAGGTTCGATTTTGTGAAATTACCACGTTATTACTATCTATAAATTCCTTAAACTCACTTTCTTTTCTATATTCAAATTTTTTAAACTGTTTGCCTTCTTTTTGGGCGATGTATTTACCCTTGGAGTCTTCAATGGTAACGATGTCATAAGGGTTTGAATCACTAACACCATACGCCTCAAGAGATGTTATTGTTTTTATTGGTATATTTAAAGAAAACGCTATTGTCTTTGCAATTGTCACACCGATTCTAACACCTGTAAAACTACCGGGACCATTTACTACGATGATTTGGTCAATATCTTTTAATTCGATTTGAGCATCGTTTAATATTTTTTTTAGTGTATTCACGGCATATTCACTATGTGAACGCATATTCTCTTTTTTTAATTCAAAAGTTTTTTCTTTTTTTAGTATTGCAATAGTCATTATATTAGAATGTGTGTCAATAAATAATGTGTTCATGTCTTAAGGACCTCCAATTCCTAAATATTATAACTCAAAAACGCAAAAAAAAATAGAGTTAAATCTCTATAATACAGCACTTACGATATCTTCGTAATCTTTACCGTAAGGTGTCAATGTTAAGATTCTTTTTTCTTCATCAACGATTTTAAATTTAATCTCTAGTCTTTCTTCAGGTAATAGGTCTTTAATTATATCGGACCATTCAATAATAGTTATTCCATTTTTATTAAAATAGTCTGATATACCTATAGTATCTTCAAGAACATCTTCTAATCTATAAACGTCCATATGATATAATGGCATTTCACCATTTATATATTCTTTTACGATATTAAAGGTGGGACTTGTAATATTTTCATCTATTCCTAAAGAACTTGCAAAACCTTTAACAAAAGCCGTTTTTCCACTTCCAAGTTCTCCCTTTAAGCAGATAACCATATTTGGAAATTTTTCAGATTCGATGTTTTGTGCTAATTCTAATGTGTCTTCTTCACAATGACTAACATATTTGTATTGACTTTCCATATTATCACCACACTAATTATATACAAAATATATTATAAAGGTCAATATATTTCTATAATATTTACAAAATTTTAGAAATATAGCAAATACCTAAATTAAAGCAAAAAAAAATTGGCAACTACCTATTTTCGCTTACACTATCGTCGGCGTTTCAGTGCTTAACTTCTCTGTTCGGGATGGGAAGAGGTGTGTCCACTGAGCTATCGTCACCAATAAAGGATTTTGTCCTTTAAAAACTAGATAATGTAACATCAAATTATAGTGGATAAATCCTCGAGCTATTAGTATTAGTCAGCTCAACGTATCACTACGCTTCCACCTCTAACCTATCAACGTTGTAGTCTACAACGGCTCTTACTATATAAAATATGGGAAAACTCATCTTGGAGGGGGCTTCCCGCTTAGATGCTTTCAGCGGTTATCCCTTCCATACATAGCTACTCTGCGATGCCACTGGCGTGACAACAGATACACCAGAGGTATGTCCATTCCGGTCCTCTCGTACTAGGAACAGCTCTCCTCAATTTTCCTACGCCCACGACGGATAGGGACCGAACTGTCTCACGACGTTCTGAACCCAGCACGCGTGCCACTTTAATGGGCGAACAGCCCAACCCTTGGAAGCGAATCCACCTCCAGGATGTGACGAGCCGACATCGAGGTGCCAATCACCACCGTCTATGTGAACTATTGGGTGGTATCAGCCTGTTATCCCCAGGGTAAC
>JAZQJK010000014.1:0-5827 GCA_045541615.1 Bacilli bacterium | reverse complement strand
CTCTACTGATTATGCTTTTATTTTGAATCTCTGCCATAGAATTCATCCCTCTTTCTTAAAAAAGATTATAACAATTTATGCGTTTAAATGCAATGTTTTTGAACGATTACGAGAAAATGGTGCTCAAAGTATAAAGATTTCATCTGAAATTCAAAATATTAAATAATTCCTACTTTACAAAAGTGTGTAATTACACACTTTTGTAAAGTGAGGCTTTTTCTTTTTTTAGAAATCATTTGTAAAATAATGACTAATATTATATAATCTTTTTAGGAGTTACAAAATGGAAGAAAAGAAAAAAATATTACTGATGTATGCAACACATGGCACAGGCCACAAAGCTGTCGCATGCAATATAGAAGATTACTTAAGTAAAAAGGATAAATATGAGATTAAACAAATCGATATATTAGATTATAATCGTAAATTTTTAGGTGATTTCACGGAAAAATTTTACGAGTTTTCGATGTATCACATGCCAGCCGTATGGCACCTAATATATAGGACTACTGACAACAAAGTCGCGGGAGGAATAAGTTCAAAACTTCTCGCATCCTGCCTAAATAATAAAAAACTCAAAAAAGTAGTTGAGGATTTTAACCCCGACTTAATAATATCGACACATTTTACATCATCTAGTTATATAAGTAAACTTAAAAAATCGGGTGAATTAGATGCACATTTAATAAGCGTAGTCACTGATTACAAGGCACATAGAGTTTGGCTCGATTCCTATAAGAGTGAAGATGCCCTAATAGTGAACAGTCCTGAAGAGAAGAAAAACCTCGTAAAAAAAGGAATAGACCCTAAGATAATAAAAACTTTTGGAATACCAGTCGCGGATAAATATACGATGAGTCTATATGATAAAACTGCTCTTTTAAAGAAATTTAACCTCACTGGTGAAAGACCTATTATATTATTTTATGCTGGTGGAGGAAATGGCTCTACGACGAACATTCCATATCTCCTATCGATAATAGAGAGTAAAGTAGATGCAGATGTATTTTTCGTATGTGGTAAAAGCCAAGAACTCAAAAAAAAGGCAGAAAACATAGTAAAAAGGCATGATGCAAAAAACGTGCACGTACTAGGGTTTATAACAAATGGACCAGAGTATATGATGGTTGCCGACTTCGTAATAACCAAACCCGGTGGAGCGACTATTACTGAGTGTTTGACATTCAAAAAACCTATGGTGCTAACTAAAAATGCTGGAGGACAAGAGACAGATAACTACAAATTTTTAACAAAACGTGGTTATGCAATAAACGCGCCGAGACAGTTCAAATTCAAACGTACGATTAAAAAACTGTGTGAAAGCCCAAACATATTAGATGAAATGCAAAAAAGACTAGAGGACCAAAATAGAGAAAACTCAATGAAAAAACTACATAAACTCGTGGAGGATATCCTTGATGAATAAAAATCCCAAATTGATAAAATTAAAAGAAGCCCGGATGAATGCTAATCTCACTATAAAAGAACTATCAAATATGCTCGGAATATCTTCCTCAATGTACGGATATATCGAAAGTGGAGAAAAAAGACTTTCATATGACATAGCAGTAAAACTTGCCGATATTTTCAAAACTACTCCAGATATGTTATTTTATGAAGATTTTGAAAACTTTTTTAAAGATATAGACATATAATTATATAGGTGATTTAATTATATGAATGAAGAAATTCTTAACAAAGTTGAGAAAAAGACAAATGTCAAAAAAGAGACGATAATCGCACTTGCCGAAAAACTCTCAAATGGGAATATGAAAAATGAAAATACTATTAAAGAAGTCATAAATACCTTATGTCAAGCAACTGGTAAGAAGATTTCAAAAGAAACAGAAGATAAAATCATAAATACTATAAAAGATGATAAAGTTCCTACAAATGTCGATAAGATGTTCTAGGAATTTTTTTAAAAAGTGTCGAGTGAAAGTCTTAAAAAGTGTCGACTGAAACCCTTAAAAAGTGTCGACTGAAAATCTTAAAAATGGCACAATGAAATCCTTAAAAACGGCACAACGTAAACCTTAAAAACGGCACAACAAAAACCTTAAAAACGGCACAATGCATATTGATTTTTAGCAAAATTAATGTTATATTAGAAATGAATTTAACGAGGTGAATGAATTATGAATGAAATAAAGTATATGCCAAGGCTAGTGGATAAAAAGATTTCGACTTATCTAACTATATTTGGTGCTGTTTCAATAGAGGGGCCAAAGTGGTGTGGGAAAACTTGGACTTCAACTAACCACTCAAAGAGCATTGTTTATATGGATGAAAAAGAGAATATAGAAATTGCTAAACTGAATGCAGCTAACATATTTGAAAAAGATTTATCATTAAGACCACAATTGATAGATGAGTGGCATTTGGTTCCAAGTATATGGGATGCTGTTAGACGTGAATGCGACAGGAGCCTGTCAAGAGGTAATTTCATTTTAACTGCATCTACGACCCTACCTGAAAAAAAGAAAAAAGAAGAGATAAAACATTCTGGAACAGGTCGTATCGCAAGAATTAATATGTATACCATGAGTTTGTATGAGTCTGGTTTTTCAAACGGTAAGGCTTCCATAATGGATATGTACAACAACACACAAGAATTGATGTACAACGGAAAAGTCGATATTGAATTACTAGCGAGCTTAATAATACGTGGTGGTTGGCCTGCTAACACGAATATTCCGATGGAACATATAGGGATTATTCCAAAAAATTACATAGAGTCTGTGTTAACACACGATATAAGTGAAGAAAAAAAATTGGATAAAAATAAAATGAGAATGCTTCTAAAATCACTAGCAAGAAATGAAAGTACAGTTGTTAGTAATAATACAATCATTTCAGATATAGAGGAGCATGAAAACGGAAATATACTGTTAACAAGTCGCAATACTGTTAGTGAATATCTAGATGTTTTAGATAGACTACATTTAATAGAAAATCAAGATGCTTATAGTGTAAATTATCGTTCTCCTGAAAGAGTAGGAAAGTCTCCAAAAAGACATTTTACGGACCCATCACTCGCATGCGCTTGCATGGATTTAACAGTTGATAAATTACTGACAGATACTAAAACATTCGGTTTTATGTTTGAGGCACTTGTTGAGAGAGATTTAAGAATATATATGGACTACTTAGAAGGACAATTATTTCACTTTAGAGACAGCGTGTCAGGACTTGAAGTCGACGCTATACTTGAGTTTCCTGACGGAGAATACGCAGCAGTTGAAATTAAACTCAGTGTCAGCAGTATAGATGATGCAAAAAAAAGTTTACTTAAATTTCAAGAAAACATGTTAAAAAAACCTAAATTCATGTGTATAATAGTCGGAAATTGCCCAAGTATTGCTAGAGATGAAGAAACAGGTATTTATATTTTACCAATCACGGCACTTAAACCTTAGGAAGATTTTCTTCCTTTTTAAATTTTAAATGAAACGGAAGTGATAGAATGAATGCAAAAATGATAATACAAGATGATACTTTAAAAACACTAGAGTGTGAAATCATAGCAAAATGGAAACACAATAACACCGATTATATCGCATATACTGATGGTACTATGGATAAGGGTAAAGAAGAAGTATATGTCGCCAAAATACTTAAAAGAGATGGTAAAATAGAGTTATCCTTACTAGATGAAGAAGAACTCAAATATGCTGAGAGATATCTAGAAAAAGAACTATTCGAGGAGGTAGACTATGAATAAAATATACATCTATAAAGAACAAAATACCCTCGTATGTAAAAAAGTATTAGGGGAAGAAGTCACTTACATAAAAAACTATAGAGAATTCACATCGCTAATCGAGTCACTTGAGGACTTCACTGTAAAACTGAAAGACACGGATATGTACTTAGTAACTCCAAAAAAAACTGTAATTTTAAAAGAATACTACACCCTCTTAGAAGAACCATACTTTTCGCATTTAAAAAATAATATACAAACTGCAATCGAACAAAACGGGTTTATAGACCTAACTAAAAAAGACAAACTGAATAGAAAAATCAAAAACACAAAACACAATAATTCTTCTATAAAAAAGGTCACACTTATCATGATAACCCTAACGCTTGCAGTAAACATATTCACCACGCAGTTAAACGAACCCGAAAAAGAAAGCACACCTGTAATAGTTAAAAATCCTACTATACACATCACCGACTTAGAAAGCCGCTCCCTAGATGGCGATTATGATTTAAGAAGAGAATATATATTTCCTGCTGATGAAGTAGTACCCAAAATAGTGAAGGTGAGTCTCGACTTTGAGGAATACTCAAACACTGAAAAAGCACTTAATACTAAGGACAACTACTACTCGTTAATAGAAAAATACTCTGATATGTATGGACTAGATGCTAATTTAATACTAGGCTTAGCGACCCAAGAAAGGGGAGAACACTCGACTACAAAGGATTCAGGTGGAGCGATAGGACTCATGCAAGTACAAGTAGGTGTATGGCTTAACGAAGAGATAAGTGCATATGTCAAAAATGAACAAACGAACCTATACGAACAAAAGACCATGACTATCACGGAGAGTACTCTAAAAAACTTAGATTCAAACATAGAAGTAGGATGCATGATATTCCAAAACTGTCTAATAAATTCAAACTATAATATACCAGTTGCAATCCAAATGTATAACATGGGCCAAGGCTCTATGAACAAGATATTAAATGCATATGCAAGTGATGTTGGACTATCTAAAGAAGAAGTACTAAATAACCCATATGACCTCGGGTGGACTGAATATAGGTATCTCGCTCCTGGAGACGAAAACTATTTAGAGAACGTCAACAAATGGGTAGATGAGAATGTGTACACAGTTACAAACGTATTAGATGGCTCCACAGTTTCCATCGAATTTACAAACTCGAATGAAAAAAGGATGTAATACCCCTTATTTTCACCACTTTTTATCAAAAAACGATAAAAAGTGGTGAAAATATAATAAAAAGGACAAAAAATATGACCAACGTAATAGAACAAATGCTATCAAAATACGAAATTAGAAACACAACTGATGAGATAAACGCATTAAAAGAAATCATCCAAAAGATAGTCCTAGCAGGACTATCAAGGGCAAATTTTTTTAACAAAGTCACTCTCTATGGTGATACTGCATCAAGATTGATTTACAAACTAGACAGGTTTACCGATAATTTACAATTTGCCCTTATTTCAAAAGATAAAGACTTCGATTTAAGTAAATACTTCAGTTCTATAAAAAATGAACTCAATGCCTATGGTCTAAACCTAGAAATAAGTTCAATAAATCAATTCACCTATATTTTAAAACTTTTTCCTTATTTCGAAAACGACTACATGTATAATCACATCTTGATAGATATTAAAATCAAATTTGAAGTCGACATAAATCCACCAGACGGCGCTACTTACGATATAAAGTACAAACTACTTCCAAGCCCACACGAAATAAAACTTTATGACATGGAATCCCTCTTTGCAGGCAAAATACATGCTATATTGCAATGCAGTAAAGGCAGAGACCTTTACGACTATGTATTTTTCCTAGCAAATAATACAAAAGTAAACATAGACCTTATAAAAAACAAACTAATAGAATCCAACTACATAGATAAAAATTCATACTTCGATATAAATACCCTAAAAGAATTACTATCTAATAAATTTAAAGAAATCGACTACAAAGATGCAAAAGAAGATGTAATACCTTTCATAAAAAATACTGAAGCCCTAAACCTTTGGAGTACATCCTTCTTTACAGAAATAACAAAAGAACTAGAATTTACCACAAAAAATGATTGAAATATCACCGAAATTTTG
>JAZQJK010000013.1:0-3681 GCA_045541615.1 Bacilli bacterium | reverse complement strand
GCGATAGAAAGTTTTTTAAGCGGTACATTTAATTTTGTCATAGATATAATATATTTTGCTCTATATGTGATGGTTTATGGCTATATTTATAAAGTAGCGTATTTAGATAAATATGAGTTTATAAAAGGGAATTCAAAAGTTGAAAAAATCATAATTGAAGAACCAAAATTTATTAAAGAAAAAAATGAAATCGTGATTGAAAAAGGTATTAAAGAAGAAAATGCTATATTTCACTTGATAGGAAAGTTTTTACTAGGTTTTATCAAATTTTTAGTACTATGTTTTGCAATTCCTTTGATGATTATTTTAGTTATTTTGTTTGCTTTGCTCGCGGTTGATGTGTATTTGTTATTTAGGGGTGTTATTTATTTAGGTATATTGTTTGGACTGATTTTCTCAATTATTATGAGTGTTGTCTTTTTGGAGGTTTTCATTCGATTTATATTCAATAAAAAAGCTTCTTTTAAACGTTTACTTTGGACATTTATTATATCACTCGGCGGACTAGGTGTTTCATCCGGCATCCTAGCACTTGAGATATCTAACACTGTTTTTATAGATGAAATGCCAAATAAAATAGATACAAAGCAAATAGATAAAGTTTATAATATGAGTGAAAACCTTGTGATTGGAAATGAGATTAGTTTCTTATCGAAGTACTGTGAATATTACGATTATTACAATGTTGAGATAGAGTATATCGCTGATGAGACACTTTCGGATAATGTAAAATTGGAATCAGATTATTATTCGGATTTTATCAATATAAAATTTATGGAAGATGACTATAATATAGGTTTAGATTCATCTTATGTACCAGAAATGAATTTTGCTCAAAAACTTATCAACTTGACGATCGATAATCTTGCCGATAAGAAGATATATAATTATTCTATGTTAGAGCATGTCACTTTAAGAGTTTATTCAAGTAGTAAAAATATTGAAGTACTTAAAAATAATGTTGGAAAAATTATCGAAGAAGAAAGAAAAAATGATTTAAGGGAAGAAGCGGAAAATGAAAGAAATTATTATGAGGTGCAAATAGAAAATTATGAAAATCAAATCGATGAATATACGAATAAATTATCTGAGCAGGAACGTGAAATCGAGTCTTTAAAGGAAGAAAACTCGGAGTTAAAAGAGAAAATCGAGGAGTACAAGAGAAATATTGAGAGTATTTTGGGTGATTAAAAAATTAAAAAAGGTTAAATTCTGAAATAGTGAATCAGAGGTTAACCTTTTTATTTTGAAATGATTTTGAAAGCAAGCATTGTTAATGCTTTTAGAAAATATTCAAATTCTTTTCTTGAAATAATAAAGACCATTATGTATAATATATTTTGAGGTGAAAGAAATGAAAATATTATCAGTAAATGCTGGAAGTTCTTCTTTAAAATTTACTTTATTTGAAGTGCCAGAAAATGTTGAATTAATAAGTGGAACTTTTGAAAAAATAGGAATTGGAAACAGTTTTTACACAATAAAAATAAATGGAGAAAAAATAAAAAGAGAAGTGGATTTAAAAGACCACTCTGTCGCAGTTAAGTACTTAATTGAAGAACTACTCGGAAATAAAGTTATTGCAAGTCTAGATGATTTAGAAGGAGTTGGACATAGAATTGTTCACGGTGGTCCAAACTTTACAAAAAGTCAAATCATTGATGATGCTTTTATGTCTGAATTTGAAGAGTGCATAGAATTTGCACCGCTCCATAACCCAGCACATATCACAGGTATTAAGGCTTTTAGAGAAGCACTTCCTACAACACCACAAGTCGTAGTGTTCGATACGGGTTTCCATCAAACGATGAAGGAAGAGGAGTATCTTTATGCTGTACCACTAGAGTGGTGTGAAAAATACGGTGTTAGAAAATACGGTTTCCATGGGACTAGTCATAGATATGTAAATATGGCTATAAGTGAACATTTGAATAGAAAAGATTTAAAGGTTATTAATTGCCATATCGGTAATGGTTCAAGTTTATGTGCTATAGATTCTGGTTGTGTAGTAGATACATCTATGGGATTTACCCCGCTTGCAGGTCTTGTCATGGGTACACGTTCAGGGGATGTAGACCCTAGTATAATACCGTTTATTATGAAAAAAGAAAATAAAACATGTGAAGAAGTACTAAATGACTTAAATAAAAAGAGTGGTTTACTCGGTATAAGTGGTGTGAGTTCAGATTCTAGAGATATCGAAGATGGTATTGCTGCCGGAAATGAAAGATGTATTCTTGCAAATGAGATGCTTTGTAAACGCGTAGCAAATTATATAGCAATGTATAACAATTTACTTGGTGGGACAGATGTAATTACGTTCACTGCTGGTATAGGTGAAAATAGCGCTTCTACTCGCAAAAGAATAATTGAATTAGTAGCATCATTAGGAGTCAAAATCGATGAAGAAAGAAATGATGTAAGAGGGAAGTTTACTCTTATAAGTACTGATGATTCTAAGATTCCTGTTTACATCGTACCTACTAACGAAGAGTTAATGATTGCAACTGATACTTACGAACTTATCAAATAGAAATGAGGAGCATATGAATGCTAAGATAAAAGCAATAGTAAAAAGGATTAAAGAACACGATGAGATTGTAATCGCAAGACATGTTGGACCAGACCCTGATGCTGTTGCAAGCCAAATTGCACTTCGGGATGCTATAAAACTTAAATTTCCAACAAAAAAAGTTTATGCAGTGGGTATGCCAGTTAATAAATTTAAATACTATGGCAAATTAGATAAAATAGATGAAAATGAATTAAAAGACCCACTTCTTATCGTACTCGATTGCCCTAATATTCATAGAATTGATGGTGCAGATATTTCGAAATACAAAGAAGTAATAAAAATTGACCACCACCCATTTGAAGATAAAATGGGGGAGATAGAATGGGTTGATACATCTAGTTCAAGTACATGCGAAATGATTACTGAGTTACTAATTTCAGCAAGATTTAAAGCAAATAAATCAATTGCGGAAAATCTATTTTTAGGTGTAGTTGCTGACTCAGATAGGTTCCTATTTTCAACAACATCACCTAAGACTTTGGAACTGATGGCTATTCTTTTAAAAAATTCAAAAATCAATATTTCGGAACTTTATCCTAAGTTATATATGAGGCCATTAAGCGAAGTTAAATTTCAGGCATATATCACGGAACATTTAAAAGTTACATCAAATGGTTTTGCTTCACTTAAAATCGATAAAAAGATAATTGAAAAATATGGAGTTGATGCTGGTACTGCTTCAAATCTTGTAAATAATTTTAATAATATTGAAGAGATTCTATGTTGGGCATTAGTTTCATATGATGAAAAACAAAAAATTTACAAAGTAAATATAAGAAGCCGTGGACCAATAGTTAATGAAATAGCGTCAAACTATAATGGTGGGGGACATGCAATGGCAAGTGGTGCAAGAATCGAAAAAACAACATATGTCGATAAATTGCTTAAAGACTTGGATACAGCATGCAAGGAATACAAAAAAACAATTAAAGAGAAAATAGAGAATGAGGAAAATGAAAAATTTCAAGAAAAAGTTGTAATAATCGAAAAAGAACCTACTATTGAACCTGAGATAGAAAAAAAAGAGGTTGAAGTTAAAAGTGAAAAAACTGAAGTTAAAAAGGAAATAAAAAAATCTAATCAAAAGAAAAATACATCAAATAAAA
>JAZQJK010000012.1:0-7617 GCA_045541615.1 Bacilli bacterium | reverse complement strand
CCTCCATTAATTCGATAACTTCTTCTTCAATGTCTAATTTCTTAGCATATTTAATAAGTTTAAAAATATTCTTATCTTTATTTCTTACATATTCTTTTAAAGCCTTAGAATAAATTTCTTTATCCATACGATTTTTATCTTTGATAATATCACATAAAGTTCTTTCTATATCATAACACTTAACTGTTAAATCATTAATAGTTTTAACATCAATCATACCTAAATCAAAAATATCATCTTTTACATATCTTAAAGATACATTTTCATTATTTAATAAATTACCGCCATAGTTATATGGAACAGTAACATCATAAACTAGAGGAATTTTATCAGACATATCATGTAAATATAAAGCAGTAGCATGAGAATAACACATATTTTTACTACTTTTAGATAAAATATAAAAGTTATCAATTGGATATTCAGGTAATTTATAAATACCAGTTCCAACTCTTTCTAGCTTTTTATCGTTCACTAAATTACTTAAAAAAGTACTATTAACATCTAAAGTTTCTACTTCTTTAGTAGTAATATATCCATTATTTTCTTTTGCATAGTCTAAAATCTTATCATAATTATTCATACACTTCATTTCCTTTTTATAGGAAAATTTTAACATTTTTCCTTGGATTTGTCAATTCCGTGTATCTTTAATTCGGTCAAAACTCAATTTTTTAACTTCATCATCCATTTTACTTTCATCAAAAATTGTCTCGATTTCTCGACATCTCTCTAAGTTAGTTTTAAGTGTCTTTAAATCCTCAAGAGAAAGGCCTTCTAGTCCATTAAAGTCAAGTCCATTCTTTTCAGTTACTTTTTTTTGAACTTTCTCGGGCACATTTATCATGATATTAATGTCCTTATTAACTATTTTTTCGTTCAATTCCTTTTCTATATCGATAAATAATGCATGTTTTTCGATGTCATCGATTCGTTTTTTTATCACCTTTTCTTCTAAATATGAGTTAAGTGCCATACCTAATGTGAACAAAATAGATGAAATAAATGCAATAACTGCAGAATTACTATCTATAAATAGATGATAGTATTCATTTCCCGTAACTATTAGAATTATACTGAATATCAAAGAGATGTGCTTAATTGCTTTCTCTTTAAATTCTTTAGTCTTTAATTCATCGAGTACACTTTGCCCTTCAAGTGCCTGTTTTTTCATTCTCTCTTCGATCTTTTTAACTTTTTTAGAATTGTAATCGATTTTATATAGTTCACCCGTACTGAGATGAAGTATTATTTTATTTGTCTTTAAATCTATATCATAACTCTCAATAAATCCTCTACTCTTTTGACCCGTTATTAAAAATGTATAATCCTTCATGCGAAACCACACCCTTCTATTTGTAGTTATATATTTTACTATAAACTACACTTAAATACAATCCTTTTTAGTCATTTGTAAATATCTTACTTAGCACTTTAATAACTCCCTTTATTCCCTCATTTAAAAATTTATCGACATTAGAACTTATCGTATAACCGAGTCTAGAAGCATTATTAGTATAGTTTTTATTTTGTTCTTTAAGATAATCCTCGATATCTACATTTACACCGTTTTTAACATCGTTTTCAAATTTTTCTATTTGCTCACTTGTAAATTCTACCTTTCTTCTCACACTTCCATCATAATAGCCACTTATATTCAATATATAAAGTGAGATATAAGCGATAAAAAGTGTCGTTATGATTATTTTAAACCAATTCGTCTTCTTTTTTTTATCCATTGAGTCACTCTCCATTTAAATGTTCAAATATGATTTTAGAGACTACTTTTAAAGTATTGCTCACTTCTTCAATAGAATTATCAACTCCTCCTATCTCTAATAGAATCGCGTTTTCATTTAAGTCTTGATTATATATACCATTTACATTTTTACCTGTTTTTTTTGATATCCCTCTCGATAATCTCGGGTCTAGTTTAGAATTTAATTCCTCGGCAAGATTCAAATTTTTTTCATAACCGGCATGGTCTAGTCCAACTACGAACATAACTTTTGCATAATCCTCACCATCTATTGTGGCTTTTGTCTTATCCAATTTAGCACTGTCTCTATGGACATCTATCATGAATTTTATCGTCGGATACTCTTTTAATCTATTTAAAGCATAAAATCTACTCGCCTCATAACTGTTTTTATAAAGTAAATTATTATTCTTTAAATAATCGCTCATACTTTCGGTTTCGACAAAACATTTAAATCCGTAATCTTTCAAATAATCTCTCAATATATAACTCGCGGTTTCGACTGTATATGATATGTTATATGCTTCAAGTAAAGGGGAATCATAACTTTCAGTTTGATGTGTATTATAGATATAAATCTCGGGTTTTAAATCGTTTTCATCCTTATCAATTATGAGTACATCCTTCATCTGTTTATCATCCTCTTCTAAAAGTGTGTATCCAAGTGCAAGTTTTAAAATAGTTTCGGTATTAAAAATACTGAATTCTTTTATGTCTAGTTTGTTGAGTCCAAAATTTAAAATTTGGATTTGGTTTTCGGTATTCAAAGCGACATTTTGGAATTTGTTTTTTAATAAGTAATCAAGCGTTAAAAAAAATGAAAATAGAGTCAACGATATGAATAATAAGAATTTAAATACTCGAAATTTACTTTTATTTTTAGTTATAAATTTTCTCGCCATAATATCACCCTATTAATATCATAATAAATAACGAGCACAAAATATGTAGAATTTAGTTGCAAACTTGAGTTTTATTTGCTAAAATACTTATGTATTTAAGAAAGAGGTGAAATCATGCCAATTATCAAAAGTTCTAAAAAGTCAGTAAAAACAGATAAAGCTCAAACAGTTGCAAATAATTTTTATACTAAAACTGTAAAGAACGCTATTAAGAATACTGAAAAAGCAATTGCAAATAAGGATTTAGAAACAGCAAAAGCAAACTATGCGACTACTGTAAAAGCAATCGACAAGGCGTGCAGTAAGGGTTTAATTAAGAAAAATACTTGTGCTCGTCAAAAATCAAGATTAAATAAAAAAATTAAGGAAATGGCTAACTAGTCATTTTTTATTTTAAAAAGTTGTAGTAATATTTTATCAGTTTTGCTATAATGTTTAAGGTGATGCTATGAGAAAAAGTAATGTTTTGTTTTCAGTTGGATTAATTATATTTATGTCAGCAATACTCTTTAATATAGATAAGATAACGAATTATACAGCAAAATTTTTGAAACCGACACCAAATGTAGTACTCGCGCCCCCTAATGAATATGCTTATAATAATGATTATATATATGTACAAAAGACTGATAGTTTTATACCATATAGTAAACAAGATATCATGAATATATTTTACACTGGACTTGACAACGGATACGAAACGATAACTCTTTACTGTCCAAGTGAGTATACTTCATGTCTAGATGATGTACTCAAGATAACGGATGATAGAACACTTATAACTGATATCGGTAATTTTGTCCATCCTTATAACAATTTTCATGGTTTTGATAGAATTTATAATTCTTTAGGTGAAGTCAGTTTGATGATAGTAAAAATGTACTCAGATGAGATGATAGATGCCTTAAATAAAAAAATGGATGATATCGCTTTAGAGATATTTAAAGATGGCATGACTATCGAAGAGAAGATATTAAGTGCACATGACTATATTATAGATAATACTGTTTATAAAAAAGAGGATACTTATCATTCGGGAGATGCATATGGTACTTTAATAGAAGGTGCATCGAAGTGTTCCGGTTATGCAGATGCTATGGCTCTATTCTTAGATAAACTAGGTCTTAAGAATTATAAAGTTGCATCGGATAATCACGTTTGGAATGCAGTATACCTTTTTGGCGAATGGGTTCAACTCGATTTAACTTGGGATGACCCCCCTATTGAAGATGGCGCAAGTGAAAGCACTATCAACAGTATGCGACACAAATTTTATATGATAGATACTCCGACTTTAGAGAGTTATAATACTGGGGAACATGAATTTGATAAATCCGTTTATATCGAAGTAAGATAAAAAATGCTCGTTTTTGAGCATTTTTTATTGTTTAACTTTAATGTAATCTATCATAGATGTGTGATTGTTATTGAACCAGTCGTCTTGGAAGTTGAAATCTATTCTAGTCACTTTACTTTTTGTAAGTGCACTCGTAGTCACGGTTGTACCACAATAGCCATTATATATAGTGAATTTTCCAGTCGATTTGTCAAATGTCACACTGTAAACTGATTCAGTCGTATGTGCATACGCGTAACAAACTGTACCGTATACTCCAGTTGTTTGGTCACTACATTCATTTGGTTGATAGCATAGCGAACCGTTGTTACCAAATGCCCACATCGAATAATTCCCATATCTATAGAGTGCTTGACCATACCATGACATATAACCGCTCCAAATGAAGTTATTCATCAAAATGTAATGGAACCTTTTACCATCTGCAAACCAAACCCTAAGGTGTGGGAATACACCACTTCTTGTGGCTGTTTTTCTCATCTTAAATTCGACATATGAAAAATCTGTCATGTTTACTTTTTCAGGGGTTAAAACGACATTTATACTGTTATCTAATACAGAAGAAGATTCTTTTAGATATCCACCTGTTACTGCCACGGATGCTCTACTGTTCGTTGTCAAATTAAAGTAATTTAGGTCGCTTGCGCTGTTGAAGTTGATAGTCATTTCTGCCGCTTGTATGAGTAGATTTATAGTAGTACTAGCACTCTTCCCAGCGTTACTATTTGCAGTACAAACTAAACTGTGATTGCCGATTCCTAAAGTATTAGTATTTGTAACTACCGTAGAACCGACCTTACATGAAGCACTTCCTCCACTCGGTCCATAAGTCACCGTATAGAAATTATTTACATTGTTGCTCGCTTTATACGTATAAGTATATGATGTAGCATTGGCCTTTATCACCGGTGCTGATGTGTCCAAAATTATGCTGTCACTAACTGCTGAACTAGTGACATTACCAGCGATATCTTTAAACCAAACATAAACTCTTTGTGTTCCATTTGTTGACCCGAGTGTCCAACTTGAACTGGTCTTATAGTCTATGTATGATGTACAAGAAGATGCGGAATTTGAAATACACATCTTCGTAGCATTCGTTGCACTTAAGTTAAGAGTTACATTTCTATTATTGGTATATGTACCATTCGCATTAATTTGAACTGTTCCATTCGTTGGAGGAGCAGTATCTAAAGTTATCGTATCATTTGCAGGTGTACTTGTTGTATTTCCATTTGCATCTTTAAACCAAACATAGACTGTCTTTTTTCCATCACCGCTAGTGAGTGTCCAATTGTATTTTTGGGCATATTTAACATATGATGTACAAGAAGATGCTGAATTTGATATACACATCTGACTTGCATTTGGTGCTGAAAGAGATAATTTTACATTCCTTGTGTTTGTATATACATCACCGGAATTTATTATTAAATTGTTGCTAGATGGGAGTATGAATTCTATTTCAGCAGTTTTATGATTATCATCTAATCGAACTCTAACTTCACCATTATCCAGACAACTTCCATCTACCGGATTTTCGACATCACATGGCTTATCAGCACTACTGGATTTCTTTTCACTTTCATATGCACCGATTTCAATGAGTTTATCGACTGTCATATAAAATTCATAATAACAATCATCTTGAGATATACATTTTTTACTATCACTATATTCATTTTTTAAGGAATTAGCATTATTTTGAACATATATCAACGTGGATTTTTCTATCATATCAGTCTTACTATTCAGACTTTTCTCTTTCATCTTATCACTTGAATTAAATATTCCTGTTGCAGCAATCACGACTATTATTGCAATTATCGCAATCACCGCGAGAATTTCTACTAATGTAAACCCTTTATTCTTCATAATACTTTCACCATAATCATTTTACTATTTTTATATTAATTATTCAAGAAAAAATGGGACTAAATTCCATTTGAGAAGAAAGATTCTACTTATTAATAGCATCAACCGGTTTTAATCTAGCAATACGTATAATTGGAATAATTGAACTGATTATTAGTGAAAAAACTATTGCTAAAAGTACCAACATTATTGAATCAGCGCTAACACTAAAGATATGAAAGTAAAATCCGACTTTTTTTGTTAAATATACATTTAGCAGTACAGTGCACACATAAATTAATAAAGTCGATACTATAAAAGTAAATGAACTGATTATTATACCTTCAAATATGAATACTTTTATACAATCATATATCTTAGTTCCTAATGCTCTTAGTATTCCTATTTTCTTTTTATTAATATTTATGCTAGTGAAAATGAAATTGCAAAGTAAAATTATTGCAAAAATTAAAAGTATGGTTGAGACAATTTTTATTATTTCTTCAGCATTTTGGCACAGTTTGGAAGTATCTGATATTGTATCAGAAAATTTGGTTAATACCTCAAATTTTGTTTTGTCTGTATTGTTAAAAATATTTACCATATCTTGAGACTCGGATTCATAAACTTCAATATACTTTATGCGTTTGCATGGAAGTATGTATTTTTTAAAATTCTCACCAACTAAGGAATATGCATTATAATCATTTGTATCAAGTGCTTTATCATCTATTAAACCTACGACTTTCATTTTATAAGTCTTAGTACTTTCCATATTAGAAATGCCTTCATAATCCATTATTTCTAAAAATATTTCATCACCGAACACTTCGTTTTTCTTAAGAATTTCTTTTGAAATATCGCGAGTCAATTTATCCATATCCGGTGGTGTTGGTTTAATTAATTGAGCAGCATCATATTCATCACTATTTATTTTTTGTTCATATTCTTTTAATTCTTTGGCATATTTTTCGGTAGCACTATTCCAAATTTTATTTCTCATATCTGTGTATTCCTTATCAAACAAAGCATACACGAATTGCTCTGATAATATTATTTCATCACTTTTTATACTTGATATTTTTTTAGAATTTACTCCATCAAATACAGTGACTTCGCCATCGAAAATTTTAAGAGGAACATTATATGTTTCAGCTTCTCTTATGTTTACGACATTTTTAAAAATGTTATTCTCAATTATATCTAATTCTTTTAAATCAAGTAACCTTAAAAAATCATCACATACTATTAATTGATTTACTCGTTCTAAAGGATATTCACTTTTAAAAGCATTAAAAAGTTTAGTAGGTTTTGCTGACATTTTTGCGTTTTTTTCATCTTTCAATTTCTCGAATGTTTTCAGGTTGTCATCTAGAATTATACCCGTGATAGTTAGTTTTATTCCATCGAAGTTTGTATCAATAACAGTATTTATTAATTCATCATATGTATCATACATCCTGCTGATTTTCTTTCCATTATCATCACTTATATTGACATGATGTGTGATTAAGGCCTCTGCAAGCACTTGAGGTAATAAAACATCCCCTTTTTTTGTCGGTATATTACCGATGATATCCATATTTTTTAATTCTTGTTCATTATAAGATACAAATGTCGTTGAATCGTTAAGATACAAATTTTCATAAAAAGCACTATCTTGGTATTTAGTTCTAATAATACTCAAAGTATCATTTATATTTAATTTACTGCCCGCTTTATTTACTATATCAAAGTACTTTACT
>JAZQJK010000011.1:0-9447 GCA_045541615.1 Bacilli bacterium | reverse complement strand
CTTTCTTTTTGGGTCCGGACTTTCTTTTTGGGTCCGGACTTTCTTTTTGGGTCCGGACTTTCTTTTTGGGTCCGGACAAACCACTCTTCTATTAAATCTTGCCACGCTTCGGCAACTTTTGTCAAGTGTTTAGACTAAATTAGTCTAGGCAAATTCTAACTTTCGTTTGCACCTCTCGACTATAAAAATTATAACCTAAAATTGTATACATTTCAAGAGCAAGCAATAAAAAAAATTTTACTTTTATGTAAACCTATGATATGATGTATTTAGCAAGGGACACTTGCGTATAATAAAAGGGAACATTCAGTTTTGTTGTGCTGAATGTCTCACCATAAAATTTCGATTTGACATTTAAGTAAAAACTTAAGTGTCTATTTTTTTATCGCCAAAATTATCAGCAATATGAGGATTAATATATAAACGATAGAATGATAAATTTTTATGATGTATTTTCGTTTATTCATTTACTCGAGCCTCCTCCCTATTATGAGATTTGGCAAGACACTAGAGCGAGCCGAGAGTTTCCTATAAACATAATACCATATTTAAATATAAATTCAATAAAAAAAGAAGCTTAAGCCTCATCTTCGACTTTTGCTTCTCCTTTTATTTCGATTAATTCTTCAGTTTCGATTTCTGTTTCTACAACTTGTGTTTCTTCAGAAACTTCTTCTGTATCATCCATGAATTTTTCTTCTAATACCTCGCTTGGGTCATCGCTTAAAAATTCTTTTTCAAGTTCAATTCCAACATCTGAGTATTCTCTTGCACCAGTACCTGCTGGGATGAGTTTACCGATAATGACGTTTTCTTTTAGACCTTGTAAGTAGTCGACTTTACCCTTAATAGAAGCATCAGTAAGTACTCTTGTAGTCTCTTGGAATGATGCTGCTGATAGGAATGAATCAGTTTCAAGTGAACTCTTAGTGATACCTAGAAGTACAGGTCTACCAGTTGCTGGTATTTTACCATCTAAGATGACAGGTTTATTTCTCTCAGCAAATTCTCTCATTGATACAGTTAAACCTGCAACCATATCAGAGTCATTAGATTCAACTATACGCATCTTATTAATCATACGGCTTGCGATGATTTCGATGTGTTTATCAGAAACATCAACACCTTGAGATTTATAAACTTTTTGTACTTCTTCTAAGATGTATTCTTGAGTTGTTATTGGGTCAGTAACTGCGAGTAATTCTTTAGGGCTGATAGCACCTTCAGTGAGTTTATCACCAGCATTTACTTGGTCACCAAGTTCGACACATAATTTTGCAGCATAACTAGTGATGTGTTCTTTAGCAGTTATGTCATTTTCAACAATAATCTTATATTTACCACTTACTGGTTCGATAATCGTAACCTTTCCAGTGATTTCAGCGATAGTTGCTTTACCTTTTGGAATACGTGCTTCAAATAATTCTTCAACACGTGGTAAACCTTGAGTGATATCTCCAGCACCTGCGACACCACCTTCGTGGAATGTACGCATTGTAAGCTGTGTACCAGGTTCACCGATAGATTGTGCAGCCATGATACCAACTGCTTCACCCTTCTCAACTGTTAGACCAGTTGCTAAGTTTCTACCATAACATTTACGGCATACACCGTTTGCACTTTTACATGTGAGAACACTTCTGATTTCAACTGTTTTAATACCCGCTTTAATAATCTTTTTAGCAGTGTATTCTGATATCTCTTCGCCCTTATCTATGATTACTTCTTTTGTTTCAGGGTCAATTATCTTCTTAGCAGTAAATCTTCCTACTATACGGTCAGATAGACTTTCAATAACTGAACCGTTCTTAGAATCAGTAATATCTGAAACTTTAAGTCCTTGTAGAGCACCACAGTCGTCTTCTTTTACGATTATATCTTGTACTACATCTACTAGACGTCTTGTCAAGTAACCTGAGTTTGCAGTTTTAAGCGCTGTATCGGCATTACCTTTACGAGCACCGTGGCTACTCAAGAAGAATTCGTTAACGGAAAGTCCTTCACGGAAGTTTGCCGTAATCGGAATTTCTAGTGATTCACCGTTTGGTTTAGCCATAAGACCACGCATTCCTGACATCTGATTGAACTGTGAGTCAGAACCACGGGCACCAGAGTTTTTCATCATGAATACTGGGTTGTGTAAGTCAGTTTTAGCATAACCTTGAAGTTCTTCACCAACTTGTTTAGTAACTCCTTGCCAAATCTCACAAACCTGCTTATGACGTTCATCATCAGTTATTAGACCACGTTTAAATTGTTTATTGATTTTATCAACTTTCTCTTGTCCAGCAGCAACGAAGTCTGCTTTGCTTTTACTAGTTACGATATCTGAAATAGAAATAGTAAGACCAGCAATTGTTGAGAATTTAAATCCTAAATCTTTTAAGTTATCTAGGAATACACTCGTTTCAGTTGTTTTATATCTACTGTAAACTTGTGCAATTATTTGCTTTAATTGTTTTTTACCAAATGGTTCAGTAGTAGGTATGTTCTTAATCGCTTCTTTGAAATCAGTACCTGGTTCAAGGAAGTAAATCTCAGGAGTAGTTCCTTCGATATTTGCTTTAGAAGGTTCATTTATATATGGGAAAGTATCAGGTAAAATTTCGTTGAATGTGATTTTACCAGCAGTAGTGACTAAATATTTTCCCTTTTGGTCATCAGTAAATAACTTATGTTTAAATGAACTAACTGGTACTACGATACGTGTTTGAAGAGTGATTTCTCTTCTTTCATAAGCCATGAGTGCTTCATTTGGATTTTTGTATACTTTACCTTCGTTTGGCATTCCAGCATCTTCCATTGTGATGTAGTAGTTACCGATAATCATATCTTGTCCTGGAGTAACAACTGGTGTACCATCAGATGGTTTTAAGATGTTGTTTGATGCTAACATCAAAATTCTAGCTTCTGCTTTTGCTTCTTCAGAAAGTGGCACGTGAATAGCCATTTGGTCTCCATCGAAGTCGGCATTAAATCCACTACATACCATTGGGTGAAGTCTTATCGCTTTACCACCGATTAGTACTGGTTCAAATGCTTGAATAGAAAGTCTATGCAAAGTTGGAGCACGGTTTAATAGTACTGGATGTTCTCTTATGACATCTTCTACGATATCCCATACGCATTCATCTTTAGCATCGATTAAACGTTTAGCACCTTTAATGTTGTGTGCAAGTTCTCTTTCAACTAATTCATGAATTACATGAGGTTTAAAGAGTTCAAGAGCCATGTCTTTAGGTACACCACATTGGTATATTTTTAGGCTAGGTCCTACTGCAATAACTGAACGTCCTGAGTAGTCAACACGTTTACCTAAGAGGTTTTGACGGAATCGTCCTTGTTTACCTTTAAGCATGCTAGATAAACTCTTTAGAGCACGGTTACCTGCACCAGACACGCTTCTTCCACGTCTACCGTTATCGAATAATGTATCAACTGCTTCTTGAAGCATACGTTTTTCGTTTTGTACGATGATGCTTGGAGCACCTAAATCTAATAACTTTTTCAAACGATTATTACGGTTGATTATTCTTCTATATAAGTCGTTTAGGTCACTAGTTGCAAAGCGCCCACCATCTAATTGAATCATAGGTCTTAACTCTGGTGGTATAACAGGAATGCAATCTAGTATCATCCAAGAAGGTTTATTACCGGATTCATCAAATGATACTAAGCATTCTAAACGTTTACCAAGACGTATTTTCTTTTGACCAGTAGCATTTACTAGTTCTTTTCTAATCGTATCGATTTCTGCTTTGACATCTACGTTTTCTAAAAGTTCTTTAATAGCCTCAGCACCCATACCGACTTTGAAAGTGTTACCATATTTTTCATAGTATGCACGGTATTCTTTATCAGAAAGTGTCTGTTTGAATTCAAGAGGAGCACTACCTGGGTCAAGAACTACATAACTTACGAAGTATATAACCTCTTCTAGTTCTCTTGGACTCATGTCTAAGACTAATCCCATTTTAGAAGGAACTCCTTTAAAGAACCAAATGTGTGAACATGGAGAAGCAAGCTCGATATGTCCCATACGTTCACGACGTACTTTAGCACGAGTTACTTCTACTCCACATCTATCACATACGACATTTTTGTAGCGAAGGCGTTTGTATTTACCACAAGCACATTCGTAATCTTTTGTTGGTCCAAAGATTTTTTCACAGAATAATCCATCTCTCTCTGGACGAAGTGTACGATAGTTAATCGTTTCAGGTTTTTTTACTTCACCATAAGACCAACTTCTAATTTTATCTGGACTGGCGATTGCAACCTTAATGCCCTTGAAATTGTTTACTTCTAACATTATTCTTCACCATCCATTTCTTCTAACTCTTCTTCGATTTCTTCATCAAAGTCGTCTTCCATATCATCATCGTCGTCGAAATCTTCTTCATCTTCATCATCGCTCATTTTAGCGAGTTTTTTCTCGTTGACTTCGTTCATCATCTCTAAAGTCTTTGAATCTATTTCATCGATTGATATAGCATTATCTTCTTTATCTTCGACGTCTTCTAATTCTTTTAAATCGTGAATTACATCTTGTCTATCGATAAATTGGATATCTAAACCTAATGCCTGTAATTCTTTGATAAGTACTCTGAATGATTCTGGCATTCCGGCTTGACTTATTGTATTTCCTTTTACTAATGCTTCGTATACTTTAACACGACCTACGACATCATCTGATTTGACAGTCATGATTTCTTGTAAGATATGCGCTGCACCATAAGCATAAAGTGCCCAAACTTCCATTTCTCCGAAACGTTGTCCACCGAATTGCGCTTTACCTCCAAGTGGTTGTTGTGTAACTAAACTGTATGGTCCAGTCGAACGAGCGTGTAATTTATCATCTACCATGTGATGTAGTTTTAACATATACATGACACCGACACATACTCTGTTTTCAAATGGTTCACCTGTGCGCCCATTATATAATATTGTTTTACCATCATCATCGATATTGGCATCTTTCATGATTGCTTGAACTTCTTCTACACTTGCTCCATCGAATACAGGAGTAGCAGTATAGATACCGAGGTTTTTAGCGGCCATACCTAAGTGAACTTCTAATAATTGTCCTAGGTTCATACGTGATGGTACACCCATTGGATTAAGCATGATATCTACAGGTCTTCCATCTGGTAAGTAAGGCATATCTTCTTCTGGTAATACTAGAGATACGACACCCTTATTTCCATGACGACCACTCATCTTGTCTCCGACTTGGATTTTACGTTTTTGTACGATGTAAACGCGAACGATTTTAGAAACTCCTGCGCCTAGTTCATCAGAGTTTTCTTTTGTGTATACTTTGACATCATGAACTATACCATAAGTACCATGTGGAACTCTAAGTGATGTATCTCTGACTTCACGAGTCTTTTCACCGAATATCGCATGTAAAAGTTTTTCTTCACTAGTTAATTCTTGAACACCTTTTGGTGTAACTTTACCTACTAGGATATCATTTTCCTTTACTTCCGTACCGATTTTAATGATACCGTTTTTATCTAGATTTTTACGTGCTTCTTCGCTTACGTTTGGTATATCACGAGTGATTTCCTCTGGTCCAAGTTTAGTATCACGGCAGTCGATTTCATAATGTTGTAAGTGAATTGATGTAAATGCATCATCTTTAACTAGTTTTTCGTTTAAGATAATAGCATCCTCATAGTTATAACCATCGAATGTCATGAACGCGATAACCATGTTTTTACCTAATGCAAGTTCACCTTGATTTGTACTAGGTCCATCGGCAATTACCTCTCCACGTTTGACTTCATCTCCAGCGCGTACGATTGGTACTTGATTTATGCAAGTCTCATCATTACTTCTTTCGAATTCAGTCATATAGTAAGTATCTTTACCACCTGCGTTTTTAACTACTATTTTCTTAGAGTCAGCATATTCTACTACACCATCTGCTTTTGCAGTAATAGTGCTTCCAGAGTATTTAGCCACTGCTGCTTCTACACCTGTTCCTACGAATGGTGCTTCAGTCTTTAATAGTGGTACTGCTTGACGTTGCATGTTTGAACCCATTAGGGCACGTTTAGCATCGTCGTGGTCTAAGAAAGGTATCAAACTCGTAGTGAGCGATACGATTTGACTTGGTGATACGTCCATATAATTGATTTTATCTGGAGTTGCAAGTACGTCATCGCCATTATAACGAGCGATTACTTCTTTACCACATAATACGTTATCTTCATTTACTTCACTTGTAGCCTGTGTGATATAGAAATCGAATTCTTCATCAGCAGTTAAGTATTCAATCTCATCAGTGACTTTACAATCTACGACTTTTCTATATGGACTCATTATAAATCCGTAGTCGTTGATTTTCGCATAACTAGAAAGTGATGCAATAAGACCGATGTTTGCTCCCTCTGGTGATTCGATAGGACAAATTCTTCCATAGTGACTTGGGTTTACGTCACGTACTTCCATACCTGCTCTATCACGAGATAATCCACCTGGTCCAAGAGATGATAGACGTCTTTTGTCAGTTAGTTCAGCGATAGGATTTACTTGGTCCATGAATTTAGATAATTGTGATGAACCGAAGAATTCTTTAAGTGCTGCAGTAACTGGACGGATGTTGATTAGAGATTTTGGTGTGACATTTTCTATTTCTTGAGTTGTCATTCTTTCTCTGATAACTCTTTCCATACGAGCCATACCAACTCTAAATTGGTTTTCAACTAGTTCTCCTACTTGTCTTACACGTCTATTTCCTAAATGGTCGATTTCATCAACTGAACCAATTCCACCTAGTAAGTTTAGATAGTAACTGACTGCACCGTAAACATCAGAAGTCGTAAGTCTCTTTTCATCGATTGTTTGGTCATTACCGATGATTTTGACAGTCTTTTCTTCATCGTTTTTGTCATACACTAAAACCGTTTGAATAATATTGAAACTGTCTAATTCTTCATTAATAGGAACTTCTTTTTTATTATATCCTGCTTCAAATATAGGTTTTAATTGAGTTTGAATCTCTTTAGTAACTAGAGTTCCCTTTTCTACGATGATGTTACCATCTGAATCTTTGATATCTTCTGCTAATTTGCATCCGAGAAGTCTATCTAATACATTGAGTTTTTTGTTATATTTATAACGTCCAACTTTTGCAAGGTCATAACGGAACCTATCGAAGAATTGTGTTGCCAATTGGTTTTTCGCAGAATCCAAAGTAGCAGGTTCTCCTGGTCTTAATTTTTCATAGATTTCAATTAAAGCCTCATCAGTGTTCTTTGTAGAATCTTTCTCAAATGTGTTTTGTAAGAATTGATTTTCACCAAAAATGCTGATGATATCTTCATCGTTTGGTAGGCCTAGTGCTCTTAGGAAAGTAGTTAGAGGAACTTTACGAGTTCTATCTATCCTTATATATAGTACATCCCTAGCATCTTGTTCGAACTCTAACCATGTACCTTTATTAGGTATGATTTGCCCTGAGATTACAGGTCTTCCGTTTTTGTCTATTTCACGTGAAAAATAGATACTTGGACTACGAACTAATTGAGATTGAATTACTCTTTCAACACCATTTATGATGAATGTACCAGCCTCAGTCATTAAAGGCATGTCTCCAAGGAAAATCTCTTGTTCTTTAACTTCTCCTGTCTCATTTAAGAACACTCTTGCTTGTACCTTAAGTGGTGCACTGTAAGTTACAGCACGTTCTTTTGTTTCTTTCACTGAATAACGTGGTTCATCGAATGAATAATCCCCGAATTCTAGTGAGATGTTTCCAGTGAATGATTCAACTGGGAATAAGTCTTCAAAAGTCTCTTTAATTCCATTAGTTAGGAATTCTTCATAAGACTTCTTTTGTACCTCGAGTAGATTAGATAACTCTAAGGTATTTCTTGTTTTTGAGAAAGTCACTCTTTCTCTATGGTCCCCAAATTTGTGTGTTTTATATGCCACTTGATTTCACCCCTATACAGTATTTTTTTGGGTTGGAATTTCTTAACATAAAAAGATATGCCACCAATTTACAATTTTACTAGCATATCTCATAAAAGTCAACAAAAAAGTGCTTATAGAGGACAAAAAAACAACTCAAATTATACTTTAATTTTTTTGAGTAAAAATTGTCACCTACATTTCATTACCATGATAGCACTAAAAGCTTAGGTTGTCAAACGAAAACTCGCATATAGAAAAAAATGTTCTATGATTAAGAACACTTTTAAAGGTTTAATTAAAAACTTTCAGTTTGTTTTTATTAAGCACTTTCTCTAAACGGATCATTTGCACTGCCTGTACCTATAAGGGTGCGAGCAAATTCGGGTGTGAGGTTTATGACGGGGACGATGGCTAAAGTATCTACGCTGTTACTAAAGAAATTTAATTTACCTGAAGGTTCAACAGTAATGTAGGTTGCTGCATCTAGATCTTCTAGATCTGCTGGAGTACCAGGTGTTAAACTCCAAAATTCATATGTATTATTATGTATATATGGATATAAATTTTCACCATATTCTGAAGCTCCATAAATACCATCATACCCAGCAAGTACTAATTCATCGGCGTTTAAAAGTCCCACTTTAAGATAGTATATTCCGCCATTATTCTCAGTAGTTTCATATGTTTTTAACATTGGTAACACGGGTGTTTCTTGACCAAATGTCATTGAAACGAGCCGATATGGTGTCATATATGTCGTAGAATCATGAAAAGAAGTATCATTGAAGAATATTTCACTGAAGATATAGTTATTATTATTTATCATATTTCTTCTATACCACGTGTCTAAATAATTTTTAATATCCGAAGCAGAACCATCCTGCAAATTGGGTATGCTATTATTATATGTGTAGCCGTTATTATAATTAGATTCAAAAAGTGATTTACCTATTGTCGAATTTATCCCTGTAGCACTCGGACTCGTTCCTATGTACATAAGCCTTAGTGTTCCATTTCCATTTATTCGAACTATTCTCCAATACATACTGTCTCCGGCATTTGCGTATTTGTAACTGTCTTTACAGTATGTGCTAACATTCGATGATTCACTTTGACATTCAGTTAAATTTCCGGTTGAATAAACAATATTAGCACTGGTTTGAGGGGAAACAAGATAATAATACATATCTTCTTCATAAGTTCCAAACTTCACAATATTGTTTAGTGTCTTAGGTCCACGGAAATAGTAACTTGTACCAAAGTCATCTTCCATGGTATATAGGCCTTCGGTTGTAACGACTGTTCCCCCACCAATCCATTCTGCAGTTGTTTTAGTAAATCCTACTAAATAAGTTCCATCAGATTCATATACATCTTGGTCACATTCTTCTTTTGTTGCAGGCTCCTCAGTTATAAAGCTAATTACTTGATTTCCATCATATTCACACGCTTGTGTAGTTTCATTCCATATTGAAGAACCAACGTAATTAAAGAGTGTTTCAAATTGTGAATCGGCATAAA
>JAZQJK010000010.1:0-1811 GCA_045541615.1 Bacilli bacterium | reverse complement strand
AAGATATATCACTCAATCGTTTATATATTAATCCTCGTATTGCTGATAATACTGGCAATAAAAAAATAGACACTTAAGTATTTACTTAAATGTCGAATCCATTTATATGGTGAGACATTCAGCCTGCAAAAACCGAATGTTCCCTTTTTGTATACGCAAGTATCCCTTGCTAAATACATCATACCACAGGTTTACATAAAAGTAAATTTTTTCATAATTAGATAGAACGTAAAGTTAAGATACCATTGTAAAAAAAGGACTTGATATATTGCATTTTACTTTAGAATATTATAAAATGTTTATAGGGAACTCTCGGTTCGCTGGGTGTCTTGCCAAATCTCATAATAGGGAGGAGGCTCGAGTAAATGAATAAACGAAAATACATCATAAAGATATATCATTCAATCGTTTATATATTAATCCTCGTATTGCTGATAATTTTGGCGATAAAAAAATAGACACTTAAGTTTTTTACTTAAATGTCAACCCAAATTTATGGTGAGACATTCAGCACATCAAAACTGAATGTTCCCTTTTATTATACGCAAGTGTCCCTTGCTACATACATCATACCACAGGTTTACAGTAAAAGTAAACTTTTTTTGATTTGATATCTTGTAAAAAAACTCAACCTAGAGTATAATTATATTATCAAGAGTAGTGCAAACAAAAGTTAAAATTTGCCTAGACTAATTTAGTCTAAACACTTGACAAGAATATGCCTCTGGTGGCAAGATTAAATAGAAGAGTGGTTTGTCCGGACCCAAAAAGAGAGTCCGGACCCAAAAAGAAGGGACGGACTTTTAATGTGCATTTTGAAGTCGATTTTTCGCGTGGATAAAAAAATCGTTTTATTACTATTAATAACTAATGTTATTGCATTTTCTTTTGGGTTGTCATTACCAAATCCTTTAGAAAATAAGCATACTTACAACGAAACAAATAAATATGCAATGTTTATTCAAGATGAAACGAGTGGTGAGTATGTTGAGAGTTTCACTAGTAGTTTTCCAACTGAAGGTTATGAATTAAATTTAGAGAAGAGTAAATGTACAAGCGGCGGAGTATTGTCGCAAGATAGTGAAACAAAAAAGATAAGTGTATCAGTAACAAAATCAGATAGCTGTAAATTGTATTTTGATAAGTCTTTACCATATGCAATAGATATGATTAAGTCATTATCGCGTGGAGTTTTATCAACAAGCAGTTTCGCTAGTGTAGCAACAACCAATGAAGGAATCTATGAAATAGAAGATGACTATGGGACTAGTTACTATTTCAGAGGAGCAGTTGAAAACAACTATGTATCGTTCGCAGGGTACTGCTGGAGAATAATCCGCATCAATGGAGACGGAAGTTTGAGATTGATATATGATGGAACGAGTTGTCATGCGAATGGAGAATCTAGTACCGATAGATTAGTCAATACAAGTACCGCATTTAATCCAAGTAGTTATGATAATGCATACTTCGGCTATATGTATGGACTAACAGGAATAACAACCGATGCGAATAGATGTCTGATGTTAGATTCGAGTAACAATGTCGTGGATAATGTAAGTACATATACAACGAAGAGTGCATGTGAAAGTGCCGGAGGCAAGTGGACAACAACAGCATATGAAGCAACACATGCAAATGTAAAGGATAGTACAATAAAAGATAATTTGGATGCGTGGTATAAGACAAACATAGTGGATAAGGGTTTAGGAGATAAAGTGGCTGATACATTATTTTGTGGAGACCGAAGTATGGGAACGAGCGATAACTCAGGTTATGGAACTAATAACACATACTACGGCCCAAGAAAT
>JAZQJK010000009.1:0-4151 GCA_045541615.1 Bacilli bacterium | reverse complement strand
GATGCGATAAATAAGACGAGTGTAATCGAAAAAGAGAGAGATGATTTCAAAAAATTTGATAACTATGGTTTTAAATTAAAGACTGAAAAAAAACCAAAAGCATATAAACTTAAACTGGACCGAAAAGATGATTTCATACATGATGTAATCGAAGCTCATGTTCCTTTAAGCGATATAAAATGTGAAGCAAAAAAGTATAATTCGACTATAACTATATATCTCTGTGCTGTTCTCATAAAGAGTATAATCAAAAATGCAAAAGTTAAGGATTTAAAAAAACCGATTGGAATAGCAATTCCTGTAGATTTAAGAAATACATTTTCTTCAAAGACTAGTCGAAACTTTTTTTACACTGTATGTGTACAATATAAACCAAAAGAAAATAATCAAATAGAAAGCATAATCGAAGAACTAAAACCACAATTTGAGAGATTATCTAAAAAAGAATTTTTGCAAGATTTAATAGATACGTTCATGACTTTCGAAAAATTTCCTATTATAAGAATAGTACCAAATATAATAAAAGATATCGTTCTAAGTTACATATCACGTGCTGCAAAAAAAGGTCAAACGGTTGCACTTTCTAATCTCGGACTTGTAAAATTACCTGAATATTATTCAGAGTATATAGATTCATTCAGTTCACTTATGAGCACAGAAGATATGCAACTAACTGTTGTATCATACGGTGAAAAGTTAGTACTTGGGTTTACTTCACACTTTGTAAATAAAGAAATCGAAAGGTCATTTATAGAA
The DNA here is from genome assembly GCA_045541615.1 of Bacilli bacterium. GTDB lineage: Bacteria > Bacillota_I > Bacilli_A > RF39 > UBA660 > RUG11867. The sequence goes on along the minus strand of JAZQJK010000009.1, from coordinate 3,395 downwards.
GAAATTAAAAAAACGACTGCTCTCGATATAAAAATATATTCTAACATGAGAGGTGAAGAAGATGAATAGGTGTAAAAAATGTGATGTTCTAATAGACTCTCCTGGTAACAATTGTCCCTTATGTTATAGTAGACTTCAAGGAAAAACATCGAGTGCTTATCCAACTATAAAACCCAAAATAAAATCCAATATAGTTAAGAGAATAATTTTACTAATAGTCATCGTTTCCTCAGCATTGGTATTATTTCTTAATAGATTAATCGTTCCAAGTTTTAATTGGTCTAGTTTTGTAATTGGAGCATTGATAACTACATACATAGTATTGAGAAGCATCATGCTAACGAAAAGTAAAATCATATCGAAGATGTTTATGCTCAATTTTCTTGCAATTGCTCTTGCCCTCATCTGGGATTATTATACTGGCTTTCATGGGTGGAGTTTAAACTTTGTGCTTCCAAGTCTTTGTATATTTTATGGACTATTTTTAATACTTTTAAGAATAATTTCTCACTATGTTTATAATGAGTACAGCACTTATATATATTTAAATATACTACTAGAGTTTTTGCCGATTTTACTATTTTACTTTGATATCATCACTTTTGAGCCACTTGCCAGTATATCTTGTATATTCGGAGTCATAAATATAGCAATAATATTTATTTTCGATTTCAAACGCTTTAAAGTCGACTTAGAAAAAAAGTTGCATATCTAATACTCGTGTGCTAAAATATAGTTATCTCAAAGAGGAAATCTAAGTAATATGATGAGCATATCGAAGAGAATCAGTGGTTGGTGTGAACTGAATATGCATCATGTGAAATCTAATTTCTGAGTGCAACTAATCATTGCCGAGTTATACCCGTTATAGTATAAGATGAGTTATAAATTAGGATGGCACCGCGGTAAATCGCTCCTTACGGGGTATTTTACTGCGTTTTTATTTATAACTAAAAGAAAGGATTGATTTATATGATTAATATTGATTTAATTAGAAATGACAAAGATTTAGTAAAAAGAAACATCGAAAGAAAATTCCAAAATGAAAAACTTCCTCTTGTAGATAAAGTCTATGACCTAGATATCGAATATAGAAATGCTAAACAGGAGGGCGACAACCTAAGAAGTGAAAAGAATAAGATATCAGAACAAATCGGATTGCTCATGAGAGAAAATAAAAAGGATGAAGCAGAAAAAGTAAAAGAAGAGGTATCTAAAATTCAAGAGAAAATAAGCGAATTAGAAGAAAAAGAGGAAAAACTTTCTAAGGAAATAAAAGAAATAATGCTTGTAATTCCTCAAATAATGGATGAGACTGTACCTATTGGTAAAGATGACAACGAAAATGTCGAAATCGAAAAATTCGGTGACTCTGTAGTACCTGAATATGAGATACCATATCATGCCGACATAATCGCTTCTTTCCAAGGATTAGACAAGGAATCAGCAGGACGCACGAGTGGAGAAGGGTTCTACTATTTAACTGGTGATATTGCTCGCCTTCATTCAGCAATGCTTTCTTATGCTAGAGATTATATGATTGATGCAGGTTTCACTTATGCAATTCCACCGTTCATGATACATAGTGATGTGGTAACAGGTGTTATGTCATTCCCTGAAATGGAAGCAATGATGTATAAAATCGAAGGGGAAGACTTATACTTAATCGGTACAAGTGAACACTCTATGATAGGAAAATTCAAGGACCAAATGATTAAAAAAGAAGAACTTCCTATTTGCATGACTTCATATTCACCTTGTTTTAGAAAAGAATGTGGTGCTCACGGTTTAGAAGAAAGAGGTCTTTATAGAGTACATCAATTTGAAAAGCAAGAGATGATAGTTCTATGTGAACCAGAAGACTCCATGGAATGGTACAACAAGATGTGGAAGTTAACAGTAGACTTCTTTAGAAGTTTAGATGTCCCAGTAAGACAACTCGAATGCTGCAGTGGGGACCTCGCTGATTTAAAGGTTAAATCATGTGATGTGGAAGCATGGAGTCCAAGACAACAAAAGTATTTCGAAGTAGGTTCTTGTTCAACACTAGGCGATGCTCAAGCAAGACGCCTCGGTATTAGAGTTAAAAGTGATAAGGGAAATTATTTCTTACATACACTTAATAATACTGTCGTTGCAACTCCACGTGGACTAATCGCAGTGCTTGAAAACAACTATAATGAAGATGGTACTCTATCTATTCCAGTGGCCCTAAGACCATACATGGGTGGAAAAGAAAAACTAGTACCTAAAAAATAGCATGTTCGCATGCTTTTTTTATCCAATTTTATATAATCAAATACTTGATATTTATATTATCATAATTTATAATTATTTTAGAGTAATAATAGTACTCGTAGCATTATAAATGGAATGAGGTAAAAATATGGATAAAAAGAAAACATTAATTGCGCTGTTTGTAAGTATTATCACACTATCTATAATAGGTGTAACATACGCATACTTCACGGCAACAGCAGAGAGTACGCCGCAGACAGTGACATTAGAAACCGGTACTATGGCACTTACATTTGCTGATAACGATGCAGGAGTAGGCGGAGTTTTGAATTTTGGAGAGAGTATAACTAAAAAGTTTACGATAGAAAACACAGGAACTGTAGATGCATATGCTAAGATAAGCTGGCTAAATCTCAGTAATAATTATTTAGAGGGAAGTCTTGTATATACTTTACAGTTTTCAGATGAAATAGATGGTTATTATAAAAACTTCGTAACCGAGAAAAACGTACCTACAAATATTTCAAATGGAACAGAAGAAATTGCAAATGGAGTACTTGTCCCAGCGGGTACTAAGATGTATTGTAATTTGATTATAACTTTGATAAATTCAAAGACAATGGACCAAACTGATGATTTTGATGCATCATTCTGGAGTCAATTCACATTAGAAAGTGGTAGTTCTGCTGCAAATGAAGTTCTCACATCTTTAGGCTACACTGTAAGTCAAGAACCTGATAGTTATAACATGTTTAACTATACATGGGCGGGGTATAAAATTGATAAAGATACCAATATTGCATATAATCATATCAGTAAAGGATGTTACTATGAGAATAATGAGGTTATACCATTCTATTACGGTGAAGTATCAAAAGAATATTGTGGGGATGTATACATAGCTAGTAATAATAATGAAACTTTATATTTTGGAGAAGATTTTGAAGTTGTAATGCAAAAAGTAATAGGAACTCCAGTTTGGAATGATTCTTCACAAGTTTGTACTTATAATGAAAGTAATGTTTATGATATTTTTTCATTAGAGCTAGCAACTGAAGAACAATGCGTTGGAAGTGTTTATTATGATACTTACGATTATTATGTAGGGATTGTAAACGAAACTGGAGCTATATGGAAAGAAACCACTGAAACTCAAT
>JAZQJK010000008.1:0-10768 GCA_045541615.1 Bacilli bacterium | reverse complement strand
GAGAAATCTTATGAAAAACTTTAAAAAGTGTATAATTTTACTATTGGGTATGTTTTTATTATCCGCATGCACGAGTCTATCGCCTAGTGAAAAAGTCGAAAACATGTTGAACAAATATATAAAAAATGACAAAGAAATTTTAAAAGAATTAGACCTCTATATAGATAGACAGGACTTAAACGAGAAGCAAAAAACTAAATATAAGGAAATAGTAAAAGATGAATATTCTAGTATAAAATATGAAATAAAAGATGAGATGATCGATGGAGAAAATGCTACAGTTGAGGTAGAAATCAAAGTAAAGGACCTATTTAAACCATCTAGGGAAGCAGAAAAAGTATTAATCGATAATCCTACGGAATTTTATACAAATGGAGCATATGACCCAGATAAATATGTCGATTATAAGTTGGACTTGATGGAGAAATCAGAAAAAACCGTCACCTTTACAATCTATGTCACACTTACTTATAAAGATGATACATGGTTAATCGAGGAACTCGATGAGGCAACACTGGAGAAAATACATGGCATATATGACTATGAAAAAATGACCGAGTAAAGGTCTTTTTTCTTTTATAAAAGTATGTTAAAATAAAAGGCATGAAAGGGTGCTTTATATGAAAAATTTGAAAGTGGTTTTTATGGGAACACCTACTTTTGCTGTATCAATTTTAGAAAAACTAATCGAGCATACAGATGTCATATTAGTCGTAAGCCAACCTGATGCCATAGTCGGTCGCAAGAGAGTTTTGACTCCTAGTCCTGTTAAGAGTTATGCGCTTGAGCACGGTATTGATGTCTTTACACCAGAAAAGATACGCGATGATTACAATAAAATAGTTGAGTTAAATCCTGATATCATAGTGACTTGTGCATATGGTCAAATATTACCAAAAGACCTATTAAATGTTCCAAAGTATAAATCAATAAATGTTCATGCTTCATTATTACCTAAACTTAGAGGCGGTGCTCCCATACATAGAGCAATCATGAATGGTTTTGAAAAAACCGGTATAACTATCATGTACATGGATGAAAAAATGGACAGTGGGGACATCATCTCGCAAAGAGAAACGACAATAACGGATGCTGACACCTTAGATATTTTAAGTGATAGACTCTCTAAAATGGGAGCAGAATTACTGATTGAAACACTTCCCAGCATAATAGATGGCACAAACCAAAGAATAAAACAGGATAGTAGAGAAGTCACTTATGGCTATATAATCACCAAAGAGGATGAACTCATCGATTTCAATCGTACTGCATGCGAAGTTTATGACAAAATAAGGGGACTCAGTTCCAATCCAGGAGCCTATTTTTTCCTAAATGGTGAGGTTTGTAAAGTTTATGAAGCACGAATTGGTGACATTAAAGGAAAAATATCTCGCATAAATAACATCTACAAAGATGGCATTGGAATTGGGTGCCTCGATGGTGAGATAATAATCACTAAGATTAAACCAGCAGGAAAAAACATAATTGATGTAAAAAGTTATTTAAACGGAATAAAAAAGGATAAATTAATTGGGGTGAGCGTAAATGCAGGAGTTCATAAATAAAAAAGAAAGCGATAGACAAAAATTAAACAGAAGAAAAAAAAAAACACCAAACATAAGAGTATGGGTATATGCCGGATTTTTTATGCTAGTACTAATCTTAGTAATCGGTACTAACTCAAATGAAAAGGATTATTCAAAATATGAAGGCGCTACTCAAGATGTTTTTAAACCTGTATATAAAGAAGAGGAGAAAGAAAACATCACATTTTTAGAAAAGCAAAAGAAACTCTATGAGGGAACATATGAGTTTGAATATGTGATAACTGGTGCTATAAATATAAAATACTCGGGAAAATATGAAAATATGGTAACCACCGGCTACAAAGAGTCCTCTAGTGAAACTCTTAAATACAAAATAGAAAATGGCGTCACATATAAAGTTCTCATCGACAAAGAAGAAGAACACTCCGGATTATATATGGGCTTAAATGAGGAATTATTTGATTTCAAGACACTTTTTTCTAAATTGAATACAAAAAGCACAATTATTGACAGAGGAGAGACTTCTAAAACATATACATACGAAAACATTGATGGCAATAAAATAGTTATACTACTTAACGACAAAGAAATAAATAAAATCGTAATTGAAAATGCAGATTTAAAATACGAATTCACTTTTAAATACTGATAATTCTAGGGGGGATTAAAGATGAAAGAAAAAATTAAAATGAATATCTATATATATTGGGGACTAACACTTTTTATATCTATTGGTGCTGCAATCTTACTTTTCTTCTTTTTACTTAGATTAGATGTTCTCATATCTTTTGTACTCAAAGTTTTAAAAATACTACTTCCAGTATTCTTAGGTTTATTAATAGCATATATTTTAAATCCACTTGTAAAATATTTGGAGAATAACTGTTTTAATAAACTTGGAAAAAAATTTGGATTAATAGGAAATCGCGCTAAAAAATTTCAAAGGGGAATAAGCATATTTGTCACATATTTTGTGATGAGCATAACAGTATTTTTCTTAATTAAATTCGTCGTTCCAAGTCTTTTAGAGAGCATAGAAATGATGATGACGAATATACCGATTTATATAAATAATATATATGAGTTTTTAAAAGATATACTTAAAAACAATCCAGATTTAGCAAAACTCGTCGATAATTTAAATACCGATGTTAACAATTATATGACAAATATTGGACCATCTTTTGATATTCTCATGTCGAATTTGACTAGTGGCATCACCAACATCATAAGTGGGCTGATAAATCTCATAATTGGGCTCATAGTTTCAGTATATTTACTTTATGATAAAGAGAGTTTTATATCGAATACTAAAAAGGTATTATATGCACTTTTACCTAAAAAAGTTTATAACGATTTGATGCTAACTCTCGGATATACAGATAAAGTATTCGGTGGCTTTATGATTGCCAAAATAATAGATTCACTAATAATAGGAATTTTAACATTTGTGATTCTTTCGCTATTCCAAATACCTTATGCGCTTATAATCTCAATAATTGTCGGAGTTACGAACATAATCCCGTACTTCGGACCTTTCATCGGTGCAATTCCATGTGCATTTTTACTCCTCATGATAGAGCCAACTCTATGTATAAAGTTTTTAATACTTATCTTCCTCATACAGCAGTTTGATGGTAACATTCTAGGACCAAAATTGATAGGGAATAAAACAGGAATTAAAAGCTTTTGGGTATTGTTTTCAATACTAGTATTTGGAGGATTATTCGGTTTTGTCGGTATGATTTTCGGTGTACCTATATTTGCAGTGATATGTTCTATATTCATGAGATACATAGATAAAAGCCTTGATAAAAAAACTTCAAAATGATATAATCGTTTTAAGATAGGAAGGGTTTTCATGACAACTTTAAATAAAAACGCTTATTACTTAAATTTTGATACAACACAATTTCTCGGTGCCAAAGAACTTCTAAAAAGTATGCCATTTTTTTACAATAAAGTGTATTTTTGTATGAAGTATGGTAATGCTCTTTGGTCTGGAGAAAAGGAAGAACATTTTTCAAATATTGCAATGATATGTAAAGAGGAGGATATAGCCCAACTAAGACAGATAATAAAAAACAACTTTTTACATATCGCTGGGTGGGATTCAATTAAATTCACTGAGCAGTTCGATTACGGTTTCAGCTTTATAGGTGGAAATATCAAATTCATCTTGATGCCATTTAAGGAGTTAGATAATGGCTATAGAATTAGAAGTTACGATGTCGATACGGGTATGTGTTATGAAACTACTCTCGAGAAAAATAAAGAATTTTTCTTAGACACTTCTGTAAACAGTCAAGGAGAAATAGTTCGTACGTGTGACTTTAATATGGAAGAGATTAGTGATTCTAACTCTGTGAAGAAAATTGCTGAGAAAAAAATACAACCTGAAATGGCTGTATATAATAATGGTGGGTACGCTCGTAAAAATATAGTACTCGGGCTTATAATTTTCATTTTGGCACTCCTAATAGTATTCATCGCCTACAGTGCGATAAACTAACCGAGACCTACATCTAAAATCATCATAAGGGTAAATCCTATAAGTGTGAATAAGGCCATTAGGTCTTTTCTTTTGTTGCTTTGACTTTCAGGTATTAATTCCTCGACGACTACATAGAGCATAGCACCCGCTGCAAAGGCAAGGGTAAATGGTAGTATGAATTGCACTTTTAGAACTAGTAATGCACCGATGACGCCAGCGATAGGTTCAACTATTCCACTTATTTGCCCTAAGAAGAAAGATTTACCTCTTGAAACTCCTTCACGCCTCAATGGTAATGATATTGCACTTCCCTCAGGTATATTTTGAACTGCTATACCAAACGCGACTAAACATGCTGAGGCTAGAGTTACATCTCCAAACATTAATGAACCAAATGTTAGACCTACGACCAATCCTTCGGGTATATTATGAATTGTTATAGAAAACATAAGCATAAAAATTCTTTTTTTAGAATCTGCATCAGCATTTTTTGAAAACAATTTAGTACTGACTTTTCCTGCGATGAAAAGTAGTAATCCTCCTGTTAAAAAACCAATCGTGACAACTAGCCAGGGTATTTGTCCAAAACTCTCAGCATACCCAATAGCTGGATTTAAAAGACTAAAAAACGAAGCGGCAATCATGACACCCGCGGCCATACCCAATATAGCATCCATCACATTACGACTTAATGTTTTAAATGGGAAAACTAAAGCACTACCGAGCATAGTAAAAAGATATGTAAACATCGTCGCGATAAGTGCCTGAACGATGGGATTTAAATTTATAAAAAACTCAACCAAAAATATCACCCTACTAATAAGGTATTACTGAATTTTGCAAAGGTATGGACTAACACCCAGCATATCGTTTCAAAAATAAGCTTTAAAGAAATTTGAAGAGAATTTATGTATTAATAATGATTTTCTTCATGCATTTAAGAAAATGCATTAATGAAAATGTTTAGTCGCTCTCGGGTGGTGCGAGTAATAAATTATTCCAAACGAAAATGATTTGAAGGCTCTATTTTAATTGAGTTTTTATAAAGTGTATCTAAAAATTTTGAGGGAAATTTGTGTATTAATATTGATTTTCTTCATAAAATATAGTATATTAGTATTGCATTCAAGGAAATGCGTAAATGTTTCTCGCTTCCGGGTGGCTTGCGTGTAATAAATGATCCCGGTCGTCAATGTTTCTCGCTTCTGGGTGGCTAGCGAGTAATAAATAATCCCAGTCGTAAATGTTTGAAAACTCTATTGTTATAATGGAGTTTTTTTAATAAAATAGTTATTTATTTTTTAGAGAAAAATCTTCTGGTACTGGGTCATAGCCATATGAACCTAAAGGGTTACATCTAAGAATTCTTTTTATTGTCAAAATAACACCCTTTAAAGAACCGTGTTTATTTATAGCTTCGAATGCATAATTTGAACATGTCGGAGTATACCTACACAATGAGTGGGTGTGCAATGGTGTTATTTGGTACAACTTTATAATAGAAAGTAAAAATCTTTTCATATACATCACTAAAAGTATTATACAAAATTTTTATAATTTGTTCTATTAATTTTAAAGTTTTAATATTTTTAATTAGGTGGTCTTATGAGAAAAATTATACTTGCTCTTTTGTTAATGTTCACGTGCTGTGCTAATATAAATGCTGATGAATTGGTGACAGGCGCTAAAAGTGCTATTCTAATTGAAGCAAGTACGGGCAAAGTTTTATATGAATACAACGCGGATGAAGCACTTGCTCCTGCATCGATGACAAAAATAATGACACTTCTATTGACAATGGAAGCGATAGAAGATGGAAAAATAAAACTCGATGATATGGTTAGAGTCAGTGAAAATGCATCTAACATGGGTGGAAGTCAAGTATTTTTAGAGGCGAATACCGAATATAAACTAGAAGAAATCATAAAAGCGGTTTGTATTGCAAGTGGAAATGATGCTGCAGTCGTACTCGCCGAGGCAATTGGTGGAAGTGTAGATAATTTTGTGTCGATGATGAATAAAAAAGCCAAAGAACTCGGACTAACTGCAACGAACTTCGTAAATGTGTACGGTCTAGATGCAGAGGGACACCTCAGTAGTGCACGAGATATGGCCATAATGGCAAGAGAATTAATTGCACATGAACTAATTTTAAAATACTCAAGTATCTATGAAGAGTATCTAAAAAAACCGGATGGAACCAGTATTTGGATGGTAAATACAAATAAACTTGTTCGCTTTTATTCTGGCGTCGATGGACTTAAAACCGGATTTACAAATAATGCTGGGTATTGTTTAACCGCAACTGGTAAATGGAATGATATGCGCATAATAAGTGTAGTCATGGGTGAGCCTTCACACGATGATAGAACTAATGATACAGTCGCACTTTTAAATTATGGAAAAAATACTTATAAATTAAACACTATAATATCGAAAGAGCAAGTACTAGGAAGTATTGATATAGAACTCGGAAAAAATTTAAAAACAGATGTAGTGATTAAAGAAAACGCAACCAATTTAGTAAAAAAAAGTGACCCCGAGATTAAATACACATACAAAATTAAAACTGACAATGCGACAGCACCTATAAAAGTGGGGGACTCTGTAGGAAAAATTGAAATATATGCAAATGACAAACTCATCCATACAGGAGATTTAACTGTAAAAAGGGATGAACCTAAATGTAGTATATGGACACTTTTTAAGAGAGTATTGTCACTCGTGATAATTGGAGTTAAAAATTAAAAAAATACATAAGGTTTAATGCATATCCTTAATGTATTTTTTTAATGTTCTCGAATTTTTATCGAATATGATTTTTAACTGATTGTCTATTTCAACAATCCCTTTAGCTCCAAGTTTTTGGATACCTTCTTTATTTGCTTTTGTTACATCTTTAAGTGTAACCTTGAATCTCGACATACTCATCTCACAGTCGATGATATTATCTTTACCACCTAAGTATTTGATGAGTTTATTCATCTCCTCGTCGAAGTCTTTTCTAGTCACCTTAAATGCGACAAGTGCAACTATTAGCAAAACTGCTACAATAATTAAATATTCCAATTTTATCACCAAGCCAATTATACTACAAGTTTTTTTAAAAATCTATCTTGAAATATTATTTTTTTTATGCTTATCCAAATAAAATAATTTTAATGCAAAAAAAAGCATTGTTTGATATAATTAAACCATGGTAGGAGGCTTATATGACTAAACGTAAAAAAAATAGTTCAATCCTTTCAATCATTGGAATTTTTATTTTAGCAGTATTAGTGATTTCAAATGAAACAAATTTCACATTATCTGATATAATTCCATCTTTTGAAGAGAAAGTTATCTTAGATACAACTGATAATTTGGAAATATATTATTTAGATGTCGGTCAAGCTGATTCGATTTTGATAAGAAACAAAGAGAAAAATGTTTTAATAGATGCTGGTAATAATGCCGATGGTCAAATGCTTGTCAAGTATTTTAACAGTCTTGGAATAAATGATTTTGAATACGTGATAGGAACCCATGCACATGAAGACCATATTGGTGGAATGGACGATATTATTGAAAATTTTCAAATAAAGAATTTCTTTATGCCAGATGTTGTAACTACGACAAAAACATTTGAAGAAGTACTCGATGCCCTTGAAGGAAAAAATATCACATTTGACACTCCAGAAATTGATGAAAAATTTACTGTTTCTGATATGCATTTTGAAGTACTCTATTTGAACTCGGATGAAGATGATTTAAACTCGAATTCAATAATGCTCATGTTGAAATACGGGAAAAAAAGATTCTTATTCACGGGAGATGCTGAGGAGTCTTCTGAAAAAGAAATATTATACAAAGATATAAAAGCAGATGTGTTAAAAGTAGGACATCATGGCTCAAGTACATCTTCCTCATATTCCTTCTTGGATAGAGTAAAACCTGAATATGCCATTATACAAGTGGGGGAAGGTAATTCATATAAACATCCGCATGATGAAACTTTGAAGCGTTTTAAAAAAATGAATACTACGGTGTATAGAACTGATTTACACGGTACGATTTTAATAAAAAGTGATGGTCAAACGATAAATATTGAGACTATTGATACAAATACGAATGGGTAGGTTAAATATGAAATATTCAGTTGATAGAATAGAAGAAAACATAGCAGTTTTGCAAGATTTAGAAACAAAAGAATTAAAGGAAGTAGATTTATCTAAAATTCCCATGAATTTAAAAGAGGGAGATATTTTAGAAGAAGTAGATGGTAATCTCATAAAACGAGATGATATTAAAAATAATAGAAAGATCGCACTCAGGCAAAAATTAGAAAGATTAAAGAGGAAAAAAGATGATTTTAACAATTAGTACATTATTTATTTCATTTATATTTTATGCATTTTTAGGTTGGTGCTTTGAAATGGTCCATATGGGAATTACTACAAAAGAGGTAGTAAACAGAGGTTTTTATAATGGACCGATAGTTCCAATATATGGAGTTGGTGCAATTTTGATATTAATACTACTCGAAAGTGTCAAATCAAATTTTATCTTAACTGTGATTTTAATAACCTTGATATGCTGTTTGCTCGAATATTTTACGAGTTATACTATGGAAAAAACACATGGAATTAGATGGTGGGATTACTCTAATAAAAAGTTCAATTTAAATGGTAGGATATGTTTAGAGACAATGCTCATGTTTGTTGGTATGGCAATCTTAGTTTTATATTACATTCATCCGATGTTTTTAGATGTACTCGCATTTATTCCAGATGTTTCACTTTATTTGATTGCAATAGGATTATTAATATTGTTTTTAATAGATATGGTCTTTTCTAATTATGTTTTAAAAAAATTTAAAGAAACTGACATGTCATTAAGGCTCGATAAAACTCCGGCGATAAGAAAATATACTCGCGAATTTTTAAAAATTAAAAATTAAGACTTTATCAAGGGTCTTTTTTGTGTTAATCTATATTTATAAAGTTTTAGGTGAATTATATGGGAAGTAAAAGCAAAAGAATATATTGTGTTTTTTGTGGTGAAAAGAACTCCAGTAAAGAAAAAAAGTGTACTAAATGTCATAAAAAATTAAACCCCAAGGAACATTTGATTTTTGATTACGTAAAGGACCATATTAAGGTAAAAGTAAAAGGCTCTGTGCAAGATAATGTGATTTCTTTTTTAAAGGAATTCATTAAGAATCACCTGTATGGTATTATGATGAGTGCGACTTTGATTTTTACGACGACTTCTGGTGTGATCGTCCATAATGAAAACACTCATATAAGAAAGGTACATGAAAAACCTTTGACCCTCATGGTTTCTCAAGGAATATGTGAATTTGCAAATTCAATAAAACCAATTGAAGTATGTCAAGATGGCTACACTTTAGAGGATAATACTTGTGTAAAAGAAGAGGAGAATAATGCACTCATAAATCTTACTTGCCAAAGTGGTTATTCATTAAGTGGAAATAATTGTATCAGTATTGATACTTTTGAGAAAATTGAAGAACAAAAATGTATAGCGCCAACAAATCCAGAAGCAGATGTTATAGGTACTGTTATAGAAAACGGCATTTGTTTTGTACAGTACTGCAGTGGTTATACCGATGGAGAATGCAGTGCTGGATACAGTGACCCGACCGATTTTACTGTAATATCATATTGTCCTGATGGAACAAAAGAAATAAATAAATCATGCAAAAAGGTTACAAGTCCAAACATTAATTATTATTGTGATGATGCCGAACTTAAAGATAACAAATGTATAAAAATAAGTAGAGAAGAAAAAGTCTATAAATGCAGTGATGGTTATATTTTAAATGAGGAATGTAATCTCTGTGTATTGGAGGAAAATTAAAATGAAATGTATCAAATGCATGACTGTTAATATTAGTAAAGCTAAATATTGCAAAAACTGTAAGTACGAATTTTCTGACAGTGAAAGAAAGATTGCTAGGGGAAAAACATTAATCGGAAAAATTGAAACTCTTGAAAAAGCATATAAGATGAGCACTCTACAAACTATCACTGGGCATATACTTTTTAAAATCTCGGGGCTATTGTTAGTTTTAGGATTAGGTCTATATTTTTGGTATGTGAATGGCATTGATGTAAAACTATTAAAAAGTGATTCTTATTTTATAGAATATAACACATATGAAAATGAATATTATCTCGTAACTGAATATGATGAAACTGTTTTAAATTTATATATCCCAAATAGAACTGAAGGAATAAAGGTATCACATTACAACGAGAGAGATGAACTTTTAAATGTGGAAAATAAAAATTTAAAAGATGAAATCGTACTCGAAGCAAAAGACAGGGATTACTACATTTTAACAGCAAATTATTTAGATAATAAAGAAAAGAGTATGAAACTCTATATTTTGAAATCTCGATAAAATACTTGCTAATCTATGTAAAATTTTATATAATTAATTCAGGAAACGCACCCAGCTGATGCGAGTGTGTTCTCCGTTTTTTCGGTAACACGACCCGTATCAATCAAGGTACGAGCCGTGTTTTTTAGTATCTTATAAAATTACAAACTTCAAAAGAAGTGCAATTATTATAAAAAGTAACATCTTAACTCTCGGTTAGCTCTAGTGTCTTGCCAAATCTCAAAATAGGGAGGAGGCTCGAGTAAATGAATAAACGAAAATACATCATAAAAATTTACCATTTTATCGTTTATATATTAATCCTCGTATTGCTGATAA
>JAZQJK010000007.1:0-4083 GCA_045541615.1 Bacilli bacterium | reverse complement strand
CTCATATCTAAAAAATGTTAAACCTATGAATATAGACGTTAGAATAATACTTAATATTATCATCGCAGGGTCTATTGTAGTGCTCACTATTACATTTCTAACGTTTGCAAGCGTGTATAAAGAAAAATATTTAAAAAACTCTGTCACTTCATTCATTTCTGATAGTACTTGTAAAAAATAACTTATAAATACTATTCCAATGCTTAAACCGACACTATTTTTCGTTTTATGAGTAAATGAAGATAAAAACAGGCAAATAGCAAATAACGGTAAAGCTGATAAGATGGGTGTTATACTGAGTAGCAAATATTGTTTTTTATTAAAATCTCCACTTAGTTCTAGTCCTATATAATTGAATATTCCAACGCATAGTACCATCAGAATAATATAAAATATTGCACAGACTATTTTCTTTAAAACAATGGTGCTACGTTTTATCGGCAAAGAACTCAAGTATTCGATAGTTTTATCGTTTTCTTCTTTAGATAATATGTTTGACCCTAATATTGCAGCGTAAACTCCTGTGATGAGTAATACAAAAATGAAGCCTTCCGTTTTTAAAAAACCAAATGCTGTATCTATAGAACTTAAATCCATATTGAAAGCTTTGAGCATCTCTTCTGGAAAAATTTTTAACATTTCATTTATTAATTTAACATTTTCACTAGCAATAATCATAGGATAAACCGAAAATATCACCAAAAATAACAATAACAAAATGCTAGTCCAAATCAAAAAACTTTTAAGATTTACCTTTAATTCTCTTTTTAATAACATACTAGCCTCCTATTTATAGAATTCTATAATTAAGTCTTCTATAGTCGCTTCTTCTATGAGCATTTTATCTATTTTATAATTTGATAACCTATCTATCAGTTCATTAGGACTAAGATTATTTATAAATTTTATAGAATTATTCTGTTTTGAAATCATTTTTAAATTTAAGCCCTTTTTAATTTTGTCTATTTCTTCCGATTCGATTGTCAAATATGTCATGCTTTTTTCTACAATATTTTTGACTGTATCCTCTTTTATTATTTTTCCATCCTTTATTAAACCGATTCTATCGCATATCTTCTCAACTTCGCTTAAAACATGAGTTGAATAAAGTATCGTAGTCCCTTTTTTCTTCTCTTCTATAAGTAATTCATAAAACACATTTTGCATTATTGGGTCTAAACCACTTGTCGGTTCATCGAGTATTAATATTTTGGGGTTATGCATCAGTGCTAGTACTATGCCCAATTTTTTTGTGTTTCCAAGTGATAAATCTTCTATTTTTTTAGATTCATCCAATTTTAAAATCCTTACTAATTCTCTTCTTCTTTTATTGATATCTTCTTTATAGAAAGATTCATGAAAGTCGAGCATCTCTTTTACAGTTAGGTCATCATATAGATTAATCTCACTTGGTAAATACCCAATATTTCTTTTTTCGATTAAATCGTTTTTATCAAGTTTTTTTCCATTTATGAATACCTCACCACTTGTAGTATTTATTAAACCCATGAGTACTTTTATCGTTGTGGATTTACCTGCACCATTTGGTCCTATAAAACCATATGCCTCGCCCTTTTTTAGTTTAATAGTTACATCTTCTACTCCTCTAGTAGTGCCATAGTACTTTTTTAAATTTAGTATCTCTATTGTGTTTTCCGTTTCGTTCATATGGGTACCTCCACTTATATTTTCTTTTCGACATATATCACTGATAATATTATAAAGCCAACTTGAATAAAAATGTATATAGATAAAAGTGCTTCACTAAAAGTCATTAACTTCATTACATCTACAGTATACAATATTAAAGATAGCACGAACATACCAAGACCTAGTATTATCCATACTTTACCACAGTATTTGTTCGCCTTTTTCCAAGCGCTTTGGTCTTTCATCGATTTTCTTGTCCTATACCCCACAAACAAATTAACTTTTTTTGGTGGATGCTTGAACATTAAAAATCCTGTTATAAGCATTAGTAATGGAATAATAAAAATTACATAAATCATAACTACCTCACCACCATTCTAAAAATTATTTTACCGGTTATATTATATCATGTATTAGAACTTATTAATATATTTTTTATGACCACTAAAAAAGCAAACCCTTTCATCGATTTGCATAATTACTATTTAACAAATTTAACCGCAGTACCATAAACTATTACTTCTGCAGCACCTTGCATTATTGTAGAGGAGGCATAACGCACATTGACAACGGCGTCCGCTTTTAGATTTTCCGCTTCTTCTACCATTCTCTTTGTTGCGATTGCTCTTGCCTCGTTCATCATCTCGTTATATGATTTGAGTTCTCCACCAACTAAAGTTTTAAAACTTTGTGCTATATCTTTACCGACATGCTTGGATTGAATTGTGCTCCCCTTTACAAGTCCGAGCATTTCTAAATTTTTACCACTTATATAATCAGTATTTACTAATATCATCTTCATCACCTTTCTTTATTTCATCAATTCTCTCAATACATACTTTGACCATCAGTGCTATAAATAACAGAGGAATTATTCCAATTAAATATTTTTCTATACCATCCAAATAACTTATTAAAAGACCAAAGTAAACCGCACAATAAAGTATTACAACGACTGTAATAATTATGGGCACTACCATTTTCTTATATTTTCTCATAACACCTCCATCACTCAAAGTATATCATAAGTATTGTCAATTCGAAATGTATTTTTAATCAGTTTTTAAATTTACCATGACTAGTTCGGGTCTATTGTTTACTCGAAAAGGAATAATACTATTTCCTATTCCTCTACTTACGATCATACTTGTATTATTTTTTTAAACAAACCTTTATCATATTTAGGAAAAAATCCTTGATTTGGAGAGACTAAACCACCTATAAAAGGCACTATAACCTGTCCACCATGAGTATGACCTGTTAAGACTAAATCTATATCATTGCGAACATAAGTTTCAAAAAGTTCTGGGCGGTGTGATAACAGTATACTATAATTTCCCTTATCATAATCAATTTCCTTTAATACATACTCTACTTTTTCACCATCCGACATATATGGATTATATGACATATTTGGGTCATCAATACCAATTAAATTAATTTTTTCTTCATCTATATATAATTTCTCTACTTTATTATCCAATATTGTGACTCCAAGACTCGCTAGATTTTCTCTTAAAATTTTATAATCACTAAGTGCTGCTTCATGATTACCGGTTACAAAATACACAGGAGCAATATCATTTATTCTTTCTATAAAAGTAGATGCGACTTCTATATCGGTTTTATTTGAATCAATCAAATCTCCAGTTATTGCTATTATATTCGGGTTTTGTAACTTTATCTCTTCGATTAATTCTTCAGTCAATTTCTTCGATTTAGTATTATGAAAATCGGATACTTGAATAATTTTGTATTTGTCAAATTTTTTCGATATATCACTATCAGCAATTTCATAAATATTAATTTTTAATTTCGTATTTTGAAAGTGTAAGTAACATCCTAGTAACATTATAATTATTAATGTAACAATAACTTTATTTTTTTCATAGAAAACTCCTACTACATTCATTATATCATATTTGCATAGAAAATTTTACTTACAATAATTCATTATCGCTTCGTTATTATATTTTTTATTTGGTTCGATAACCCAATACTCATTATTTTCTCCGGTATTGCATCTAAATACATCATAAAATAAAGTATCATAGTAAATTGTCGAACCTATCGTTGTCTTTACTTTTGAAAACATCGGAGCTTCATCATTTAGTTTTACATTTAAAAAATCCAAAGTGAATAATAAAGAAGCGAATAATAAGAAGAACCCATAGTTTAAAAATAATCTTTTTGAGTAACTGACTTTTCTCACTATTCTAGAAAAACCGATTAATGAAATTATTAAACCACAAGAGGAATAAATTGAACTCCAACTGCTCTCTGACGGGAATATAATAACGGCTGATAATATTATTAAAAAACCGACAACCAATAAAAATATTCCGATTTTATATCTAGAGGTGTCTAATTTTCGATTAGTATAATTAATCGTACTTAATATATTTTCCTCTAACTTCTTTTGATATTCTTCTT
>JAZQJK010000006.1:0-5960 GCA_045541615.1 Bacilli bacterium | reverse complement strand
GGGATTGTAAAAGCAACTGGAGCTATATGGAAAGAAATCACTGAAACTCAAGGCCTTTATGCAATGGAAGATGACTTTGGAATGAGTTATTACTTTCGCGGGCCAAGTACACTTAATAATATTGTAAAATTTGGTACTTATGAAGAAGATATGTACAGTTATAATTATACTAAAAGCGATGGAACAATCGCTCAAAGTACAGGTAATTATGAACAGTGTAAAAATGAGTCTAATACTGGAAGATGCAGTTCACCATATGCCCTTGCTGGAGATTCAATGTACTGGAGAATTGTTCGTATAAACGGTGATGGTTCACTTAGACTTATGTACGTTGGTACATCAGCAAATGCAACATATAGTTATGCTGTAGCAGGGGACTCTTGTTTTAATTCAAATACAGATCTTATTAAATACGCTGGATATACATTTGATAATAGTAGTCCAAATGCTGGAGATGGAACAGCATCTGATATAAAAAATTATTTAGATACTTGGTATGATAGAACTTTATTGGAGGAAGATAATTTTATAACATTGGGGCAATTTTTTTCTGATACTAATAATTCTGAAATTGATAATAATATATATTTTGCATCAAACCTTAGATTACAAGGTGTAATATCACCTAAATTAAAAACTGACCCTACAACTGAAACTTATGGTGGAATTTACTATTTGAAAGTTGGTTTAATAACCGCTGATGAACTCGTTTTAAGCGGATATGATGGCGTTTTTGGCGCTTATAGATATAGTACAGCATTATACCCATATCCCACTGATTCTAATAATTATATTTGGACAATGTCACCGAACATTTATAGTGGAACTCAAACTGATATATTTTATATTAATTATCATGGTGCTATTAACAATTTTGATACAACCCGTTTAAATTCTGTTAGACCTGTCATCAACCTCTACAAAGAAACCGCGATGTCTCTTATTGGTACAGGTGCTCCTGGTGATGAATACCGCTTAAATTAGAAGAAAATTTTCTTCTTTTTTTAATTCTTATGAATAGACTTAAAATAGGGTGATTTTATTTGAAATTTGATTATAACTTTGGAAATGATTACTACATCTACGATGGTAAAACGGGTTGGAAGTGTACTAAATACGAGATACTTGCGCCAGAGCAATCACAAGAAGAGCAACCCGGTATGGAGTACTTGATGACTCCAAAACCGATTTTTGATAATCCTGATTATAAGGGAAGTGGGAAACTCAAAGATAAAGTTGCAATTATCACAGGAGGCGACAGCGGGCTTGGACGTTCTGCAGCAATTTATTACGTAAAAGAAGGAGCAAAGGTAGTAATACCATTTTATAATGAGATAAAAGATGCAATGGAGACTAAAACCTATATTGAGAAACTAGGTGGAGAGTGCATACTAGTTCAAGGTGATATAACCGATAAAAACTTTTGTAATGCCGTTGCAAAAGAGACAATAAAAAGATTTGGTAAAATAGATATCTTAGTAAACAATGCCGGTGTTCAATACCAACAAGATTCACTGTTAGATATTTCAGATGAGCAGTTCGATTATACGATGAAAGTTAACGTATATGGTATGTTTTATATGACAAAAGCAGTACTTCCATATTTAAAGTGTGGTGCTTCAATAATAAACTTAAGTTCTGTAACTACATTTTATGGCGATGCACAACTCATAGATTATGTCACTACTAAGGGTGCTATTGTTGGGTTTACTCGTGCTCTTGCGAGAAATCTTGCGACAAAAAACATAAGAGTAAATGCCATAGCGCCAGGTTTCTTTTGGACACCACTGCAACCTGCTTGTTGGGTAAAAGAAAAAATCCCTTCACTTGGTGCTGATGCTGCAATGGCTCGTGGTGCACATCCATATGAACTCGCGCCGACATTTGTCTTTCTAGCATCAGACGAATCGAGTTATATGACTGGACAAGTCATTCACAACAACGGTGGACAAGTGATGGGTTAATAAAAAATGAGGGCTAAATCGCTCTCATTTTATCGCTGTTTTTAAATGGGTCCTTTTTATCAATCTTATCTACAAAAAGAATTCCATCCAAATGGTCCATTTCGTGCTGGAATGCTACGGATAAATCTTCTCTTAAACGGTAAGTGAAAAGCTCGCCGTTTTCATCATATGCCTCAACCTTAATCCTAGCAAATCTCGGTACTATGCCATCAACAGGTCTATTTACAGAAAGACATCCTTCACCTTCTTCTACATAGATGAGTTCTTCACTGTGAGAAATAATTTTTGGATTGACAAGAACATAGTTTTCAAATTCACCATCACCAACCTCACTACACACTACAAATATGCGCTTAGGTATACCGAGTTGGATAAAAGCAAGACCCATACCAGGACGAAGATTATATTTCTTAGCAATTTCATCGTTTTGGCTAAGTTCTAAATACTTTAAAGAATCAAAAATCAAATTCTTATCTTTCTCGCTTAAAGGAAATTCAACTTCTTTACTTTTTTGTCTTAATAACTTATTTTTTTCATCTAATATTTTAATTTTAGGAATCATAATGCACCCCTTTGACTAAAAAGTATTTTATCAAAAATAGTGTAAAATTGCAAATATTGTTTACACATTTCATATAAATAATGGTACACTGATTATGGTGAAACATAAATGGCAACAAAAAAGAAATTTAAGTTAAAGAAAAAATTTAGAAGACTGCTTCTTTTATTAGTGATTTTAATAGTTGGAGTTTTCTTTGGTATAAATAGATATAATCTCTATAAATATCATCAAACTTTTGAATATAAACTTTTAGAAACAGGATACGAGAAGGATGTAGTTGCTGACATTTTAAGTAAATTAAATGACAAGCAAGTTGAAAACATTTTAAAAGAAGAAAAAATTGATTATTTAGATGAAATTTTAAAACAAAAGTATTTTATAGCCAAAAATTTTGATAAATACATGAGTTTTTATGAAGAGAATAGCAAATATGATTTTAAAGATGTCATTGCTCTTGTAAATGTAGGGGCCGATAAGGAATGGTACGAGGGTACCGAAAGTGCTGATACTTCTAAAGGTTTGTTACTTCTTGCTAATAAATTTCATCTTTTACCTGAAGATTATGACCCAGGGGAGATAAAGAAATTTACGGCGAGTTATTCGTATGACAATGCAAGCGCTAATATAGATTGTTATAGTGCGTTTATCGAGATGAGTGACGATGCAAGAAAAGAGGGATTTACTCTTATAGTTACATCGGGATATAGAACTTACCAAAGACAAGAAGAACTCTATAATGATTATTTAAAGGCTCGAGGTGAAGAGTATGCTGATGGTATAGCAGCAAGACCTGGAGCAAGTGAACATCAAACAGGGTATGCACTCGATGTCTTCGTACCGGGTTCAACAATGGATATGTTCCATACGACAGATGCTTATACTTGGCTTTTAGAGCACGCTCATGAGTACGGTTTCATTCAAAGATACCCTGAAGGTAAAAAATACATAACTGGCTACGATTTTGAATCTTGGCATTATAGATATGTAGGTAAAGAGATGGCCGAGAAAATAAAGGGTGAGGGCATCACTTATGATGAGTATTATGCCTATTATATAGAAAATGAGTAGAGTAGTTCATCCATTTGCACCTATTTTTAACAGTACAAGTAAAACCCTAATACTAGGTACTATGCCAAGTGTTAAATCGCGAGAAAACTGTAAATACTATGGAAATCCAAATAATAGATTTTGGCCTCTGATGGAGGGAATTTATCAAGAAAAAATAACCGATTGGAAAGAATTTATTTTGAGGCACAATTTAGCACTTTGGGATGTATTAGCTTCTTGTGAGATAACCTCATCTAGTGATGCATCTATTAAAAATCCAGAAGTAAACGATATTAAAAGACTCATCGATGCAACCGAAATAAAAAATATCGTTCTCCTCGGTAAAACTGCATATAACCTATATGAGAAATATATATATCCAAATACTCAGATTGAGGGAATATGTTTACCAAGCCCATCACCTGCGAATGCGAAGTATACTTTTGATGACCTTCTAAATGAGTATAAACTAATAAAAGAAATAACTGAGTGAATTCAGTTATTTTTTGTCTATTTGATACTTAGGGAAATATCTCATTTTTCTTAAATAATATATAGATTTAATATAATTTCTTCTAAGAGTCCTATCTTCTTTATTATCCAAAGTATGAAATACATTATTCTCTTTTTTTAAGTCTTTAATTTTACTTAAAAGATTATTATCGTGTAAGCATTTTAAAAGTATCGCATATGGGACATTTAGCCATAAAATTTCTCGTGCATTACATAAAGTGGGGTCAATATCATCATAGATTAAATCATCGACATATGCCTTAGCAATACTCATGGAAGATACTGATGTGAAATATGTGTTACTAGGTTTTAAATTCATACCTAAACAATAATATTTCTCTGTCTTTGTACATCTTTTTACATAAAAATTTGAAGCGCCACGATACCTAATTTTCTCCAGAAATGTCTTAATATCTTCTGCAATTTTTGGATTTTCTTTTTTTGAGATAATCGCGACATAATCACCATAAGTCTTTGGATGCATATCTTTTAATATAGTTTGACCCGAAGAAATAAGTTTCACTTTTCCTCTTTTATCAGAATAAAAATTTATCACCATCGTAGATGTATCATCACCTGAGATGTATTCCTGAAGTAAAAGAGGTTTTTGATAAGAAGATGAGTATATATTTTCAACACAACTTAAAAGTTCAATCTTATCATTTATGATGTAAACTTTTTCTTTATTTTCAAATTCTGCCATTTTATATTCCTTTGATTTTGAATCGAGTGGTTTTAATATGAGTGGATACTCGAGTTTAAGTTTGTTAACAACCTTTTTGTAGTTTTTAGGATTACACACAAAAGTACTAGGGTGTTTTATATCATACTTATCACATATTTTATAAAAATTGTCTTTATCAATTAAGAATTTATATTTTTCAAAACTGATAAAATTGTTTTCAAAATCTTTCAATAACTCTCTATATTTAATGACATATTCCATATAGAGATTAGATATCGGGATTAGAAGAATTTTTTCATACTCTCTTTTAAGTTTTTTCCCTAAATCGATAAGAGTTATTGTGAGATGTTCTTCTTTATGCAAAAGTGGGTCTTCAACTATATCTAAAATATTTGAATACTTCGTAGGTTCAAGGGCTTTAGTAGTTAAAACGATTGGTTTAATCTTATATAAAGAATAGATATCTCTCCCAAGACTGTATGCATTTTCATCACTTCCAAGTAACACTATCATAAATTCTTTTTTCATAACAACACCATTTAAATTATATTATAAAGTATTAAAAATAAAAAGCCATATTGGCTTATTTAGTTGTTTCTTCTGTATTTGAGGTTTCAGTTTTTTCTTCCTCAACTGCATCTACTTGAACGATGCTTTTTTTATAAGGACGTCTCACATCTGTTCTATATAGAATATAGTCAACACTTGTTTTATAGTAATCTGCGAGTTTAGATAACACCTCAGTAGGTATGCCGATTTTCTCAAGTTCGTACTTACTGTAATTCGACTGGTCTACTTTTACGATTTTTGCGATATCTTTTTGATATAAATCCTTATCTTCCCTTAATTCTCTCAATCTGTTCATTTTTCATCACCTTTCACGCCTTATTTTATATTAGTTAGTTTCTAACTAGGGCTATTTAGTTATAGTTTGCCTAAAAATAGTTATAAAATGTCTATAAATTGTTTTTTTAAATTTATAGTGTCAATAATTTTTGAAAATGTCCCAAAATTTTTTAAACAATCGCGGAAAATTTATTCCAATTTCCTTCTTGACAACTAAATTTTACTTCATTGTTCGTTAGCCATATTAAACTTAATCATCAAAAAAATGATGTAAATTAAGTTTAATGGCTTTACACTTTTGACATACTCTTTCTTTTCTTTTAAAGATATTTTAGATATAATT
>JAZQJK010000005.1:0-6599 GCA_045541615.1 Bacilli bacterium | reverse complement strand
CTTTCTTTTTGGGTCCGGACAAAACCACTTTTCTATTTAATCTTGCCACCAGAGGCATATTCTTGTCAAGTGTTTAGACTAAATTAGTCTAGGCAAATTTTAACTCTTATTTGCTTTACTCTTGATAATATAATTATACTCTAAGTCGAGGTTTTTTACAAGGTACCTAATCAAAAAAAATTTACTTTTATGTAAACCTATGGTATGATGTATGTAGCAAGGGACACTTGCATAAACTAAAAGGGAACATTCAGTATTAGAGAGCCGGATGTCTTACCTAAAATTTATTTTGGCCATGACATCAATTCATATCATCAAAATATGAATCGGTGTCTTTTTTGAATTCTAGTTTTAATAGAATCAAAAGAAGTAGGATGGATTTAATCGAATCTAGAATCTTTAAGATAATTTTTAGATCGAACATCAACTTCACCTCCTCCCTATTTTCTAGAGATTTGGTAAGACACCCAGCGAACCGAGAGTTCCCTATAAACATTTTATAATATTCTTAGATAAAATGCAATATGCACTGTATAAGTTTTACTTAAAAAATTGCCGGAAATACGGCAAAATTGCATTATTGTTTTGGAATTTAAAATATCGTCCGAGTGCTATTCAAGACGGTATTTTAAGTTTAATGAACATAAAACTCACACTTTATGTTTCCTTTCATTTTAACTTTCAGGGGTCTCATGAGAGGAGTGATTAGTTTTGTTTATAAGAGATTAAAAGTATGAGTTCATGTTCAATAAATGGGAAACACACTCGTATAAACTTCGGTGTTTCCGGAACTAATTATATAAAATTTAATTCAGATTATCAATCATTTTATGATAAAAATTCTATCAAATATACCCTTTAAAGGACTAATCAAAAGTATACTAATCACTACTGCATTAAATGGTGTTATAAAACTCAAAAGATAAGTTAAAATACCTACTAAAATACCAGACAATACCTGTCCTTTACTAGTGTATGAAGTGCTATTTAAATTAGGTAGTACGAACACCAGCATAAAGATTACGTTTCCTGAGAAAATATAAGAGAATATCTCTGTATAATTGGAATCTATTATGTTTGTTATAGCGCCTAAAAGTACAAATGTTAAAATGGCCGTATAGACTAAATCTTTCTTATAGAGTTTATTAAATGACATAAAAATGAGCGCTAGTAAGGTGAGGATGATACTCGTTGATGCTACTCCGCCAACACCAAATCCTAAAAATAAGTCAAGACCGTTGTGATTTAAAAGAGTACTCGCTTCATATGCATTTTCAAAATTACCCAATTTTAGTAAGTAGTTGAATCCTTGTATTAGTAAATACATCACAGCGATTTGGTTTAATTTGCTTTTTCTAAAGAATAATGAACATATTAGGGATACAACAAATACTATGAGAGGACTTGAACTTATCGGCAAGCACATTGCAAGTATTATGCTCTCTACTAAGCCGAATTTTACATTAGAAAAGTCAATTTGTTTTTTACTCTTAAGACCCTTTAATAAGTTTGCAAGTAAATTTCCTGTTACTGACATCAGTATGAGTAGCAAGGGTTTAAACATCCCTAAAAAGTTGGCATATTCTTTCGAGTATAAACTTATACCATTTTTATAAAATCCGAATATTATTAGAGGAATTAATGCTATCAAATACATAAGAGATAATCTAGTCGTAAGTGGTCTATTCATCTATATCACCTAAATTCATGTATTTCTTTAAGTCTCTGTTAGATGGACACATATATGAGCATAACCCACACGCTAGGCAATTTTCCTTGTATTCAGGTTTTACTTTTCCTTCATGGTCAAAAACGTACTTAGGATTTAAACCCATCGGACAATTTTTAGTACAAAGCCCACAGTTAATACAGTCCCCTTCTTGTTTATGAGTTTTTTCCATTATGAGAATGCCATCTACATCTGAATCTATGACATATTTTAAAGTGCTCACATTTTTACCTGACATCATTCCATTTAGATATACATCTACGTTTTCTTTAGTGAAATCAAAATTATTAATAAAGACTTCTGATAAAAGTGTTCCGAGTTTCACTTTGATAGCGCATTTTGGTTTTACAGCATTACCCGTTATGGTTATGATTTTTTCAGTTACTGGCGCTTGTTTCTTCAGTACGTTATATATACCAATTATTTCATCTACACTTAAAATGAACACATCTTCGAGTTCGAGTTCCCTTTTTAAAAATTCATCTTTGCCACAAGGATAACCATCTGCGAGTAGTCTTATCTCTATATTCGGGTATGTCCCTATTAAATCGAAAAACGAATTTATTATTTCACTATCATTATTCTTTATGGCGAGAACTATTTTTTCAAATTGGAATAACTCGCTTATGAGGTCAATAGTCTCTAAAATCGTTTCGGCATTTTCTTTTAAAATAAAATATTTATTGCCAAAATATGGTTCTAGTTCGATTGCATTTACAAGAAAGTTTCTATTTACTTTACAAAATTTATCGTGCACGTATTTACCTTTATAATAAAGTGATGTGTCCTCCAAGACTTGCATGAAATTTTCTTTATCATATCTTTGTATAAACTTTTTGGCACATTTTCTAATCCGTATATTTTCTTTAAAATCGTTCTCAATGACGAGACTAGATTTTTTTTCACCAGATGAATAAAACATTTCTTTAACGCCTAAAACGCGACCACTCACACTCGAATGCACGCTTTTGCCGTCTTTTGTAAACATCACTATATCGTTTTTATAGACATAGGAATTATCTATTACTCTCAGTTTAAAACCATCATCGATGGGTAAAAATACATATCTCGGATTGAGAAATGACTTCATATAACTTTCGAGTTTTATAGAGTAATCTTTTTTTAATGATACTGCATCTTTCATGTTTTCCACCTTTAAAATATTATACACCACTATTTAAAGAAAAACTAGTTTTTTATAGTTTAAAAGATGCGTTTAACCCCTGATTTTTCATAAAGAGTTCATAAATTTCGAAATATTTCTCATCAAAGTTTTCTTCAAGGTGTTCTAATAGTTTATTTTTGGAGTAATTTTCTAAAGAACCGTGGCACTTATAAAATGCATATTTGAGTTTTTCCTCATCAGTTGTATCCTTTATCGATTTAATTAAATATTTTTTTATATTTTCCTCTTCTTTTAATTTATTCGAATAGACTAACTTTTTCTTACCGATTTGATAATTCAGTTTAGTCTGTTTTAAATTAGAAGCGTACTCTGATATATCCAAATCTTTTGTAAATGTTAAAAAACTTCTCTTCTTTACTTTGCCACTTTCATCCATCCTTATGACAATGCTATCTCTTGTATCTGAGAGAAGTAACATCTTATTTTTTGAGTCTATTTTACACTCGTATGATAAGATGTCATTTATAGTCTTACTAGAAACACGTGTAACTTTGATGCCGTTTATAATGGTACATGTATCCCATTCAAATGGTTTAAGTGGTACATCAGCAAAGTTCACTTCTATATTAAAAGAATTTTTCATCAATTAATTTCCTTTCTTAAAAGCATATACTATTAAGATTATACCCAAAAATATTTGTAAACATTCCACCCTTTTTACGACAAAACATAAATAATCTGATAAAGTGTATCCAAGTGTAAACAAATTCGTATATAAAAACATGAAAACAAGTGAAAGACTTATCATGAGCATTCCCGTTATATAGTAGATAAAACGTAAAATAGTATCAACTCCACACAAAAATATTTATTATTTCTATATAATTATTATATAATTAATTAGGTGATTTTATTTATGTGGACAACTATTAAATACATTATTTTTGGTTTAGTACAAGGTTTTACTGAACCCTTACCTATAAGTTCAAGTGGACATTTAGTGCTCTTAAGGGATGTCTTTAATACCAATGCATTTGATGATTTAACTTTTGAGATACTTTTAAACTTTGCATCTTTTATCGCGATATTTTTCATTTTTAGAAAAGACATATTTAAACTTTTAAAATCATTTTTTACGTATTTATTTAAAAAGGATGCGAGAACTCCTCTTGTGAAGTCTGATTTTAAGTATTGCATGCTCATTTTAGCGGGTTCTATTCCTGCTGGAATTGCCGGAGTTTTGTTTAAGGATTCGATTGAAAATTTTCTTGGAAACACAAAAATTTTAGCATTTGCTTTTTTAATAACTGCACTCATGCTCTTCTTAGTTAGAAAATTAAATGGTCAAAAGAAGGATGACGACCTCACATTTATCGATGCATTCATAATCGGTTTATTTCAAATGTTTGCACTCTTCCCGGGTATAAGTAGAAGTGGTTCTGTGTTAGTTGGTTGCCTAGCTCGTGGCTTAGATAGAGATGCTGCACTTAAGTATGCATTTATGCTCTACTTACCTGTTTCAATTGGGTCATTTCTCTTAAGTATAACCGACTTACTCGAAGTTAGTAGCCAAAACATAGTACCTTATGGATGCGGTTTTATAGCAAGTCTTTTGATGACATATTTTGCCTCTATGTGGTTCTTCGGTATAGTTAAACGCGGAAAACTTTGGAAATTTTCTCTATATCTCGTGATACTAAGCCTTTTAATACTTTTATTCTTATAATACAAAAACAGCATCTAGTGAGCTGTTTTTATGATGTTTTAATTCTCTTCTATATATTTTTATCACATTATAATAAATAATTCATAAAACGATTGTACAAAATATAATAAAATTATATAATCTTTAAAAGAAGGTGTTTTCATGATAGATAGATGCATATTACCAAATAGAAATATAATCGTAATAGATATGAAATCTTTTTTTGCTACATGTGAATGTGTCGATAGAGGTTTAGACCCTTTTACTACCCCCCTTGTAGTTGCTGAACCAAATAGAAACGGCGCTATAACTCTCGCAGTTACCCCTTATATGAAATCTCTCGGAGTCAAATCGCGTTCTAGAATATATGAAATACCATCTAAAATTAAATATATCACTGTGCCACCTCGTATGAGTTTATATATTGAGAAAAGTAAAGAGGTAGTCTCCATTTATCAAGATTATGTTAGTAAAGAAGATATCCATGTATATTCAATCGATGAATGTTTTTTAGATGTAACTGATTATTTAAAGATGTATGATAAAACCGATTATGAACTCGCACTGGATATTTTAAATACGATAAAAGTGAAAACGGGACTCATCGGTTCTGCAGGAATCGGACCGAATATGATGATGGCAAAAGTCGCAATGGATACTGAGGCAAAACACTCTAAGGATAATATAGCAAAGTGGACTTATGATGATGTAGAAACTAAGATGTGGGCCATAACTCCTCTATCTGAGTTTTGGGGTATTGGTAAACGCATGGAAAGAAACTTAAATGCTCTTGGTATAAAGTCGATTGGCGATTTAGCAAAATATGATGTTAGAAAATTGAAATCTAAATTTGGAGTAATCGGAGAAGAACTTTGGAACCATGCGAACGGTATAGACCTTTCAAGGATTGGTGACTTTAATGACCATCCGAAAGATAAGTCGTACGGACACAGTCAAGTCTTATTTAAAGATTACGATGAAGAAAATATTCCCTTGATAATAAAAGAAATGCTTGAAGTATTAACATCTCGCCTTAGAAAAAATCATAAAAAGACTACTGTACTTGGGTTTGGAATTGGGTATTCTAAGACTTATGGAGGAGGATTTTATCACTCGATGAAACTACCAAATGCCACACTTGATACACTCGAGTTATATAATTATTCTATGACTATGTTCGAGAAATTTTATGAAGGTTATCCTATTCGAAAAGTGAGTATAACTTTGGGCGGTTTGGTCAATAATAATAGTGAACAATTAAATCTTTTTGAAGATTATTCTAAAAAACAAAAGAAGGAAAATATCAATAGTACAGTCGATGATATTAAGATGAAGTATGGTAAAAATAGCATAATAAAGGCATCTAGCCTTCTTAAAGATTCAACTGCAATAGAGAGAAATAAAAAAATTGGGGGACATAGAGGATGAACGACAGAGGAATGAAAAAGTGGAGACCATTTAATTCGGTAGTACCTAATAGGGAACTACTTAAAAAAAATGAAACTTTAAAACTACCCTCTTTATCAATAGATGAGATAAATGAATATGAGGAGTTGCTTTTAAATTCGCTCTACACTCATTCCGAAGTCGAAATAACTTATTATGAAAACAACCAAATTAAAGTGGCCAAGGATTATGTGTTACATTTAGATTCGATTAAAAAAAACGTCCACTTAAGGACGTGTGTTATAAATTTTAGGCAGATTTATAAGGTTAGATAATTTATTCGACTTTGTACGGTGAATCTTTTGTACCTTCTCCCTCAAGTTTACTTGCGTATTCTTTGGTTAAATTTATAACCGGGGCGACGCCAGCCGTACTGTTTATATTACTAAAGTCGACACCACCATCGTAATCCACGCTGAACATAAACGCAGATCCGCTACTTAAAAAACTAGGCGACAGCGACCAGTAGTAAGATCCTTTATATAGAAAGTAACCTGCATTATTCGTTCCAAAGACGCCTCCGGCGAAGTTGACTTCGTCAGCACTTATTAAACCGACTGGATACTCTAAATCTCCATTTCCATATGTCTCAT
>JAZQJK010000004.1:0-5524 GCA_045541615.1 Bacilli bacterium | reverse complement strand
TTTTTATGGTAAAATTAAATAGACTAGGAGGATGACATGAGTAAAAAAATAAAAGTTGTTTTGATTATCATATCTATTTTTATTGGTATACTATTATTCGATAGAGTCCTTCTCAGTTTATGTAATAAGTCTTTATTATCATTTAAAACTGAAGTACCATACAAATACAGTGGGCTATATTATGATGTGTTTTATTGTCCTAATTATGAAAAACCTAAGGTACTATACAAAAATGCAAAATTTGCTTGTGAGAACGATGATGGAAAAATTAAAAATATAATCAACAAATCAAACGATATTAAAAATTTTGAGTGCATCCCATACATAGAAGAGTTTTTTAAGGATGATGAGTATACCTATTATTTTAAGTGTAAAATAAGTGAATATGTCTACGTCGAATACATGAATGGATATGAAGAAAAAGTTATAGATGCCATAAATAGAGGAGTAATCGGTATTATAGATTTGGATGAATTTGACATCGAGTACACCAAAATCCCTCGAAAGTGACAAAAGGCTACCTGCGATTTGCTAATTTAAAAGGATTATGATAAAATTAGTGGCAGGTGGTTTTTATATGGAAGAACGTTTGCAAAAAGTCATAGCTGAGTCTGGTTATACTTCTAGAAGAAAAGCAGAAGAACTCATTTTAAAAGGTAAAGTACTCGTGAATGGAAAGGTTATAAGAGAACTTGGAACTAAAGTTAAAAGAAGCGATGTAATAATAGTCGATGGTACTATGATTACCAAAGATGAAAAAGTATATTTTCTCTTAAATAAACCTCGTGAAGTCATAAGTGCGAGTAGTGATGATTTGGGAAGAAAGACAGTAGTTGATATCATTGAAACAGATAAGAGAATTTTCCCTATAGGGAGACTCGATTACGATACGACGGGTTTACTTCTACTCACAAATGATGGGGAGTTATCGAATATCTTGACTCACCCAAAATCAGAGGTTCCAAAAACTTATCTTGCCAAACTCGATAAAATCATATCTATGGAAGATTATCATGCGATTAAAGAGGGCATTAAAATTGATGGAGTTAAAGTCGATGTGAAACACATAAAGATTAGAAAAGTCGATAAAAAGAAAAATAATTGCTTTGTCGAACTCACTATCATAGAAGGTAGAAACCATATCGTGAAAAGATTATTCGAACATCTACATTATGACGTTTTAAAACTCACTCGTACTCATTATGCACATCTCAATTTAGGTACACTCTTAAGTGGAGAATATAGAACTCTTAATAAAAAAGAAGTTCACGAATTGTATTCATATAAGAGGTAAATATGGAATTAGAAATCGTAAAATTCGACCATCACGGAAGAGGAATTGGATATTTAAATGGAAAAATCGTCTTTGTCGATAATGCCTTGCCAGGTGAAAAAGTTAAGATAGAGAGTATACGCGAAAATGCAAAGTATATGGAAGGGAAAGTCACCGAGTATCTATGCACGAGTGATAGGCGCTTAAAAAGTAAATGTCCTTTCTATGAAGAATGCGGTGGTTGTCAATTAAGGCACATGTCATATGAAGATACGATTGATTTTAAAAAGAATAAAGTCGCTGATATATTAAAAAAATACGCAAATGTTTCACCTAAAATAGAAGTCATTAAAAATGACAATAAAGACCTGTATCGCAATAAAATAGAAGTCCGTTTCTCAGATGGAGTTATGGGTTACTATAAAAAAAGAAGTCATGACTTAGTCGAAATCGATAGATGTTTGAATGCAGAAGAGGCGATTAATTCTCTACTTTTATCGGTAGATTTAATCCCTGTACAAAATGGTACTTTAACTATTAAAGCGAATTATAATGGCGAACTCATACTCATAATTGAATCGGATGATGAGGTCAATATCGATATCGATAAACTCAGAGAAAAACATAAACTAGTGGGTATAATTTTAAACGAAAAAGTGATATTTGGTGCAGACCATTTTATTGAAATAGTAGATGACATGTTCTTTAAAGAGAGTTATAATTCGTTTTTTCAAGTGAATAGGACTATAAATTCTAAACTATTTAAACTTATAGAAGAGAATATCGATGAGGGTAGTACTGTATTAGATATTTGCAGTGGAGTGGGAACTCTAAGTATAGTTGCAAGTAAAAAAGCAAAAGAAGTATATGCGATTGAAATAGTCGAAAATGCCGTGAGAGACTCACTCATAAATGCTCGTATGAATAAAAGAGAAAATATCGAGTTTATGCTCGGAGATGCATTTTCTACTATTAAGAAAATTGATAAACAAGTAGATACCATTTTAATAGACCCACCGAGAAGTGGCCTAAATAGAGAAGCACTCGAAGGTATTCTTGAAAAAGAAGCAAGAGAAATCATATATATATCATGTGACCCAGTTACTTTGGCAAGAGATTTAAAGGTATTGATGAGTAAATATGAGATAAAGAAGTTTTATCTTTTGGACATGTTCTCATATACGTACCATACTGAAAACTTCGTCGTACTCGAAAAAAAATAAGTAAGCATCATATAATATAAAGTGCTTACTTTTTCTTTTCCAGTAGGTATGGCCTTCTGTCTATATAATGATTAATGTCTGGACCAGTACCAAGCATCGTAATCGGTACGCCGAGTTCTTCCTCTAGCCAATAAATGTATTCCTTCCTATACTTATCAAAGTGAATACCACTAGTACTAGAATATATGCCACTCGCATCTTTATACGCGCTATCTAAGTGTTCAAAAAAATTTAAGTATATTTGGCTTGGAGTATTCAACATCACATTTTTCTTAAGTTGGTCTAAATCGATATCAAAAATTCTTCTAGGTTTTTTAGTAACTGTCGTAAATTCAGTCAAATCAGTTGCTTCATCCTTATAATCGCTGATTAATTCTTCGTCCACGAGTGTTGGGTATAATCCGATATGAGCACCAACATTTATTTGTTCCCAAGTTAGTTCTTCACTTTTACCATAGTCTCCACTGTAAATTTCAGTTCCATCATATATGTTGTTACTAATTCTTATAGGAAAAGGTCTTATAACCATTATGACTTCTTTTAAGTACATTGGAGAAATTCCACTATCCGCAAGCATCTGTGCTACTGAGACCTGCCTTGATGTAGTGTATGGATAATGCCCGCTGTGATTTAAGTCCAAATCTGCACCTTGAGCACCCTCGAGAAGAATTTTCTTAGATTCTAATAAATATTTTTTCATCTTATAATAATAGTCTGTGTCACTTTTTATATTTTTAAATTCCTTAAAAAATTTTAAATCCGGACTGCGCATGACTTTCTCAGCCAAAACTGCTCCACAGCCCTTAAATGTCGAACCCGATTTTAAATGTTTTTTCTCATACTCGATGTGTCTTCTTTCGATAAGTGGTACCATTGGATGGACAATAATTTCTCTATTTTCTAATATGTCACGGTTATTTTCATATTCTTCTTCCAATACATTCATATCGATCGCAGAACCTGGTCCAATAAAGAGAGTAGTATTCGGATTTACAGCGCTTACAGGAATATTTCGAAATACGCGTTTTTTACCATTTTCTACAAAAGTATGGCCCGCGTTTGGCATGCAATTAGTAACTGCCACATCGACATTTTCCTCTAAAGCAAACTGACCGATTACTTTACCCTTACCAGAACTTCCTGCCTGACCATCGATAATCGCATAAACACATCTTTCCATAAGGCACCTCCAAAATTTGTAAATATTATACAACATATATGCTATTTTTTTAAATAATTTTTTGATAAAATAACTATATGAGTACAAAATAAGAGAAAGGTGATGATTTTATGTATGATGATAATTTTTCAAACATCTATTTTAAATACGGTTGGGATAAATTTTCAATAAATCTTGGAAATTCAATAATAGAGTTTATGCTGGATAATGACAAACACGTAAAAACTCATTTAGACCTCGCATGCGGGGTGGGTACTTTGTGTTCCATTTTTGATAAGGAAAATATACAAACTAGGGGTGTAGATATCTCTGAAAGTATGCTTGAGTACGCAAGAGAAAATTATCCTCATATAGAATTCATAAAGTCAGATATTACAAAGTTTGTACCAAAAGAAAAATACGATTTAATAACCTGTGCGTGCGATTCATTAAATCACATTAAGACTTTTGAAGAAATTAAGTCGATTTTAAAAAATGTTTATAATTCTTTAAACGATGGTGGGTACTTCATATGCGACATATTAGATGATGAGAATTTAACTTTAAATGAAGATATTATCAGTAAGAGAAGTGAAGATGTATACGTGAAGTATTTTATTACAAAAGAGAATGATGATTTTGTCAACACGAACATAAAAACATATGAATGCGATAAGTGCATCGATGAAACTAATATAAAAGAAAAGATTTACATCGTGGATAGTTTGATTAGTTATGCAGAAAGTTTGGGATTCACTTTAATAAAAAAAGGTCCAAAAATATTAGAAAGCGATAAACCTTTAAAAGACAAAGTATATATAATTTTAAAAAAGTAGGTGATTTATTTGATTGATTTACATATGCACACTAAGTACTCAGATGGCACTGATACTTTAAGAGAACTCTTAGAAAAAGCAGAAAAGAGCAGTTTAGAAGTCATATCTATAACTGACCATAATACGTGTCTACCTTATTTAGAGATGGAACACTTCGATTACAAAGAATTTTTCTCTGGAAAGATTATAACCGGATGTGAATTCACTACTTCATTCGAGGGAAGAATAATTGAAGTATTGGGATACGGCTTTGATTATGAAAAAGTATCTAATTTTTTAAATGAGTTTTATACTGCAAACTACGTGCTTGAATGCGAAAAGATTATACAAGGGCGAATTTTAGAAAAACTAATAGAGTTAGATTTAATATTTGATAGAGAAAAATTTTCATTAGATAAGTTTGGCACTTTCTTTTTAAAAGATATTTATAATGACTTGAAACTATATGAAAAAAATATTTCTATTTTAGGTAAAGATTTAATGAGTTCTTTTAGCAATTTTATAAGAAGAGGTTTATATAACAGTGAAAGTAAAATCTTTGTTGACTATGCTGAATTTAAACCAAAGATTACGGATATTATAGATATTGTCCATGAAAGTGGTGGTAAGGTATTTTTGGCTCATCCCTTTATTTATAAGTTTGATGATACTGAAGAATTTTTAGAACGAATTTTCTCTACAGTTCGATTAGATGGAGTAGAGTGCTATCACACGACTTTTGATAAAAAACAAATAGATTATCTATTAAACTTTTCAAAAGAGCACAATCTTTTGATTTCAGGTGGTTCAGATTATCATGGAGAAAATAAGAAGATGCATGATTTGGGTGTTGGAAGAGGAAATCTCTCTATAGATAAGTCGATTTTAGATAATTGGTATGAGTAAAATACTTTTGTACAGCACATTTGTTCTTGTAATTTCTCCTAATATGAGATATAATTTTTATAGTCGAGGGTAGCAAACTAAAGTTAAAATTTGCCTAGAAAACTTTCGTCTAAACACTTGACAAGAGTTGCCCAAGCGTGGCAACATT
>JAZQJK010000003.1:0-8893 GCA_045541615.1 Bacilli bacterium | reverse complement strand
AAATTCCAATATTAAAAGATGGTGAAATGTTTATTGCTAATGTCCCACTTTCTAGTGGGAATATCAGTAAAAGCAAAGTTGATGTGTATTTGCAAAATAGTGAAGACAATGTATCTCGGGATGGTAAAAACACACCAGATGATGAAAAAAACACATATGATGGTATAATCACCACACTAGATACCACACCAGATGAAGTCAAAAGTGCACCAGATAGTGCACCTGATGAAGCAAAATGTGCATATGATGTATCTAAAAACGAACATAATGAGACTGAAATCGAACATGATGAAACCGAAATCGAACATGATGAGACCGAAATCGAACATGATGAGACTGAAATCGAACATGATGAGACCGAAATCGAACATGATGAGACCGAAATCGAACATGATGAAACCGAAATCGAACATAATGAGACTGAAATCGAACATGATGTAATAAAAAGTGAAGAAATTTTATTTTCATATAACATATTTGAAAAAACTATTTGTGAATATTGTCAAACACCACGAAGTAGTAAAGAAATACGAGAATACTTGAACATCAAGAGCAGGTCACATCTTTCAACACATATCCTAAAACCACTACTAGAAAATGAAATCATATTATTTCTATATCCTGATAAAAAACGTAGTAAAAATCAAAAATATATAACAAATAAAAACAAGGAGGAGATCTAAATGAGAAATTTTAGAGAAGAAAAAGAACTAAATACACTAAATCATAGCTGTGCACACCTTTTAGCACAAGCAGTAAAACACATATATCCAGAGGCAAAGTTTTGGGTTGGTCCAGTCGTTGATGAGGGATTTTACTATGATATCGATTTAGGGGATAAAGTTATAACTGAAGAAGATATCGTAAAAATCGAAAGTGAGATGAAAAAACTTGCTAAAGATGGTAAATACATCGTAAGAAAAGAACTCACTAAAAATGAAGCACTTGAATTATTTAAAGATGATGAATATAAACTCGATTTAATCGATAACATGAACGATGAAGAGATAATAACTTGCTATACTCAAGGAGACTTCACGGACTTATGTCGTGGTCCGCATGTAGAGAGTACCAAATTACTAAAGAATTTTAAACTAATAAAATTCAGTGGTGCATATTTCAAGGGTGATGCTAAAAATAAGATGTTACAAAGAATATACGGTGTCTGTTTTCCAACTAAAGAAGAACTTGAAGCACATCTTTTAGAACTTGAAGAAACTAAAGAACGTGACCATAGAAAAATTGGTAAAGACTTAGATATATTTATGACCCATGATTTAGTTGGTAAAGGAATGCCACTTTGGTTGCCAAATGGTGCAGTTATTCGCAAACAATTAGAAAATTATATCTACAAAAAAGAACGTGCTTTAGGATATGACCATGTTTATACACCATGTGTCGGTACAATTGACCTATATAAAACGAGTGGGCATTGGGACCACTATAAAGAAAATATGTTTCCATCTATGAAAGTCGATGATGAAGAATTCGTTCTTAGACCGATGAATTGTCCACATCATATGCTCGTATTTGCTAATAAACTACGCTCTTATAGAGACTTACCTATTAGAATAGGAGAGTTTGCAACTGACTTTAGATATGAAGCATCAGGTGCTGTAAAAGGACTCGAAAGGGTTAGATGTATGTGTCAAAATGATGCCCATCTCTTTGTAAGACCTGACCAAATTGGAGAAGAATTTAAAAAAGTTGTCGAACTAATATTAGATGTCTATAAAGATTTTGGAATTAAAAATTATAAATTTAGATTATCACTAAGGGACCCTGAAGATAAAGAAAAATATTTTGATGATGATGAGATGTGGAATGAAGCTGAAAATAAACTTAGAGAAGTTTTAGATAATCTCGGTTGTGAATATTTTGAAGCAGTTGGGGAGGCAGCATTTTATGGTCCTAAACTCGATGTCGAAGTTAAACCGGCTGTTGGGCCAGAAGTTACTCTCTCTACTTGCCAATTAGACTTCTTATTGCCTAGAAGGTTTGAACTCAATTACATAGACAAAAACGGTGAAAAACAGACACCTGTAGTACTTCATAGAGCAATATTTGGTACATTTGATAGATTTACTGCATTCGTAATAGAGGAAACTAAAGGAGCATTTCCACTTTGGCTTGCACCTACACAAGTAAATATAATACCAGTAAACAATGAATACCACCTAGAGTATGCAGAGAAAGTTTACGAAAATTTAAAATCACTTGGATACAGAGTCGAACTCGATGATAGGAATGAAAAACTTTCTTATAAAATGAGAGAGAGTCAAATCAAAAAAACACCAGTAACATTGATACTCGGAGATAAAGAAAAAGAAAATAGTCAGATAAGTTATAGATTGCTCGGAAGTGCTGAAACTACGACTTTAGAATATGATGAATTCTTAAAATATTTAGAAGAAAAAATCGAGGTAAGTTTATAATGTATATAAGTTTAATACCTTTAAATACAAAAGGAAAAGTTGAATTTAAGATTATACCTGATTTTGGCAATTTAAGTGATGATAGAATAAAAAAATTAGAGAATGTCGAGGTAGAGGGTTACATAATAGATAATTCTACCGATGACTATGAAATTCATTTACATATCACAGGGTTAATTACTTTAAAAAGTGCTATAAATGGGAGTGATGTACCATTTAATCTTGACATTATATATGACGATTTTATAACAAATTTAGTTGAGATTTATAAAAATAGTGCAAATACACTTGATATTTTGCCGATAATATGGGAAAATATATTACTAGAAATCCCCATCCGTGCAGTTAATGAAGAAGATAAATACGAATCGACTAGTGGTGATGGTTGGGAAATAGTTAGTAGTGAAGACTAGAAGAATTAGGGAGGAGTGAAACCATGGCAGTTCCATTTAGAAGAACGAGTAAGACTAAAAAAAGAATGCGTCGTACTCATTTAAAGAAAACTGTACCAGGAATGACAACTTGTCAAAATTGTGGTGCAGCTATCAAACCTCATAGAGTTTGTACAGAATGCGGTTATTACAAAAACAAAGAAGCAATCGCAGTTGCTACTGAAGAATAATAAGTGGAGTTTTAACTCTACTTTTTTTGTCCAATGAAAATTCTATAACTTTACAACTCGCTTAATATGTAATAAAATATATAAAGAAAAGAGGTAATTCTATGAATAGTAGTGCTACTTTAAATAAAAAGGATCAAGTTTTAATGCAACTAGTACATTATTTTGTAACTGTTGAAAACTATACGCCTATTGTGGTAAGAGGTGTAAAAAATGAAATATGGCTTGAAAACTTAGAGGCTCCATATAAAATAGTGCGAATCAATTCTAATTATATTCATAATAACGAACAATTAAATTTTGATTTATTTAAAATTAAAAATATAG
The DNA here is from genome assembly GCA_045541615.1 of Bacilli bacterium. Classification (GTDB taxonomy): domain Bacteria; phylum Bacillota_I; class Bacilli_A; order RF39; family UBA660; genus RUG11867. The sequence continues at coordinate 5,512 of JAZQJK010000003.1, read as the reverse complement.
TCAAACAAGTAAAAAGAAAAACATTGAGTTTAAAAATGAACACATTAAATATACTTATCGATGTCGGTGCAAATGTCGTCATGAAGGGTACTGATAAAATAGACTGTATTTCTATAAATGCAGATAAAGGCTTAAAAAAGTCGAAAGAGATAAATGAGATGTATCCAGATTTAATAGAAAATTTGCTCGATGCGAAAGATGGAATAGACTTTTTTATAAACGTGACAAATGATATAAATAAAAAAACAGAGAAAGAAAATAAGGAATTTGAGAAAATCTTTAAAAGAAAAAATATCAATGCGACATTCATACTCATAGGAATAAATCTCTTAATATTTGTCTTAGGCATGCTTGGTAAGGTGACACAAGATTTTGACCTATATACTCAATTGGCACTCCATAGAGTTTATGTTGAAAATGGAGAACTATATAGATTGATTACGGCAGCATTTACTCATGAGAGTATTTTCCATCTTCTTTTTAACATGTATGCTTTATTCATATTAGGTGGACAAGTTGAAACTTATCTCGGTAAAAAGAAATATCTCATAATATACTTTTTCAGTGCTATTATTGCTTCACTGTTGTCATGTACTGTTAATACGACATGGTCACTTGGTGCAAGTGGTGCGATATTCGGTCTCATGGGTTCATTATTATTCTTCGGGTATCATTATAGATTATATTTAGACAGCGCGCTTAAATCACAAATCATGCCTATCATAGTGATGAATTTACTCATCGGATTTATAATCCCAGGTATAGATAATGCCGCACACATCGGTGGTCTAATTGGAGGATTATTCATATCCATGGGATTAGGTGTTAAGGATAATGCAAGTAAACAAGATAGAATAAATGGTTTTATATGTTCAACAATACTGCTTGTATTCTTATTATATTTAGTATGTTTTATGAAATAAACTTTTTCTTAAATGATAAGTTTTTTCTTTTTTGAATAGCAAATTCTATAAGAAGTATAAATTACAAAAATAAACTATAGAAAGGAATTAATCTTATAAAATTTAATTAATATTTCTATGATATTAATTGTATGAGGTTCTATGATAGCAATAGATAAACGAATAAAAGTAGATGAAATAACCAAAAGAAATAGGTCTACCATTTTAGTAATTGATGGTGACAGTGAGAAAGTTCTCTCAGATGTTAAACTCAAAGATGGTAGTAGGAGTAGATTTTTATATGATGATAATTATATTATCTCCTATATAAGAGGGACTACACTTAATCCGATTCCAATCGATATAACGGGTGCTTATAGTATAAAAAATAAGGACTTGCTAACTTTAGATGATTATCGCATAAAAAAAGTTTTGGAGTACATGCTTATTACAAAAAAACAATTTGAACTAGCACACGTTTTAAGTGAGATAAACGATACTGATTTAGGATTATTAAACAAAGAGGAACTCCTAACATTGAGGTCATATTTAACTATGGGTAATGAAAAAATTACTCAAGAAGATGTCATCAAATACATTTTAAATACTTATCCTAGTTTAGAAGAATATAAAAATATTTCACATGTGATGACTGTCGCAGAATATAGAAGATTAAATCACGAACTTTTAATAGAGAACCCATCATTTCATACCATTTCGCAAGATATCAGTGATATTTCTTTAAATGCTATCGTTGATGAAAAGATAAATATCGATTACAGAAATATATACATTAAGGAGTATGAACACGAACAGAAAATTTTAAAATTAAATAAGAGATGACAATTTTGTGTTTTTTTGCTAAAATACATTACGAGCAATAGCAGTTTATTGGAATAATTTCCAATTGCCCAGGTGAGTCACCTTAGGTTTCTTATAATAATATAGACATTTAATTGTAATACTTCAAAGGACTGATTATTATACACTTCATGTATGACTGTCCATTTCCATATTACAATATTTATCGTATTGCTCGATATAGGGAGGTAATAAAAATGTGGAAGTACATAGATAAACAGATGTGCAACGAATTTTTGTTATCTCTTTGTTTAATTGATGGTAAAAGCGATAAAGACAAAATTAAAAAACTTTATTCTATAAGTAATAATATAAAGGGTAATTATGATACTTATATAATTCCTAAAAAAAGTGGGGGCTACAGGCTTATTTATTCGCCCAAATACACATTAAAAAAAATACAAAAAAATATTTTGAAGAACATATTAGAAAATAAAAAAATATCTGAATATGCTAGGGCTTATCATAAGGGAATAAACTTAGTTGATAATGTATCACCTCACTTGAATAAAAAACTCATATTAAAACTCGACATCCATAAATTTTTTCAAAATATTTCTTTTTATGATGTGTATAATTCTTGCTTTCCAATTGAATATTTTCCTAAGTCTATCGGCATGCTTTTAACGAGGTTATGTACTTATGATGGGCATTTGATTGAAGGCGCTCCTACGAGTTCATATATTTCTAATCTAGTTATGAAAGAATTCGATGAGGAGATAGGTTTTTACTGTAAAAATAATCAGATAGATTATACTAGATACTCTGATGACATGACTTTCTCTGGTGATTTTAATCCGAGTGACATAATTCGAATGGTGAAAAAAAATCTGCGCAAATTGGGACTTGAGTTGAATAAAGATAAAATACGTGTTCTTTATAGACACCAAAGACAAATCATAACCGGTCTTGTCGTAAATGATAAAATAAACGTCCAAAGGACATATAAAAAGAAAATTAGACAGGAGATTTATTACATTAAAAAATATGGACTAGATAATCACTTAGAGCGAATCGGCTACAGCGGTAACAAAATAGAGTATTTAAACGTTATATTGGGTAAAATAAATTTCATATTAAATGTAAATTATGATAAAGAATTCGTTGAGTATAAGAAAATTATCAACACATATAGAAAAAATGAGGCAAAAAACACTTGAAATATCAACTAAAATTTGATATATTATATTTGCCTAAATTTTTGGCGGTGTAGCTCAGTTGGCTAGAGCGACCGGTTCATACCCGGTAGGTCGGGAGTTCAAATCTCTCCGCCGCTACCAAATTGATAGCAAACTCGAATTATACGAGTGAATTAAAAAACGGCTTTTCAAAAGTCGTTTTTTGTTATCCTGCATGTTCATATGATAATTATTTTATCACGTAAAAAAAAAATTAAAATACGAAATATATCGATCTCTATAATAAAAAAGACAATACCTCAACTTTTAATTGTTTAGTACTGTCCTAATCATACAAGTAGTTATTCCGTTATTATAAAGGATTAGTTTTTTCTCTTTTTAATGACCTTATCTTTTAAATCATTTAACGTGCCAAGTTTCCAGTTTGGAAATGAATCAATTAATCTTTTTAATTGTTTAAAATTCTTAGTATAATTATTCTTAAAAAACACTTTTATTTCTTGAGTGGAGTCTTTAGATATTTTGACAGCACTGTTTTTAAACTTTATAATCACATTTAAAGAGAAAATTATATCAATTATAAATAATATCATTAATATTATCGTTAGTGTATATATGAGTGTTGGGGAAAGGAAGGTTAAAATTTTTAAAACAAACGGAAGTAAGACATCTACGACTATCAAACCGAGTATTCCGAATGGAATTGACATCTCGAGACAAATTCTACCATTAATGTTAAATTTCATGTTGTTGTAATCCCACCATCTGACATTAAAAATCTTTTCTAAAATGTAACTGGCAAAGTATTCAAGCACGGAACACAGTATCATAGCCATGACCATGAGAACTATTGGGTCACTTGAATAATCTTTTAAAAAAATATATATGAGCACGCATCCTAAACCATAAATTGGACACATCGGCCCAATTAAGAAGCCTCTGTTTACGAACTTTTTACTCTCTATAAAACTGTAAACAACTTCGAGACACCATCCTAAAAAGGAAAAAATAAAGAAACAAATGACTAATTTTGAAACATATAACATTTGATTAATCTCCTTTCAAAGCACCTATTGTTTTTCTTATTGACTCCGGTTCTTTTAACATCTCCAAACTGACATACTTATCTACAATTGTAATTAAAATACTGATTTTATTTTTAGGAATTCTTTTGTTCAAAGGAAACATATGACAGTATATTGCATTTTCAATAGTAGGATTCAGATGTTCTTTAAAATAGATTCTAGAATTGTTAAGAGCACTTTCGGCATGTGTAAATCCATGTTTTTTTAATAAGGGTTGCTTTATTTTAACGTCTTGCCAAGGTGTTTCATAGAAATCATGTAGCAGTCCTGCAATAGCAGCATCACTCGAATTGAGTCCGAACTTTTTAGCGAACATAAATGCTTTTATAGAGACATGCACACAGTGATCATAGACAGAAATATCGCCATGGTGTCTAAAACATTTCCTCTTTCTATATTCGGGACTATTTAAAATAGGGTATACAATCCTATGCCACGCTATTAAATCGCGAAAATTATTGGTATAATTAAGTGTCATTTTTTCCCTCATTTCACACATTATAATAATATATTATGTTCATGTGTTTTGTCAAATGATTTAAAAACGATTGTTTTATGATGTTTAATGTAATATAATTTAAATGGAATGGAGAGTTGAAATGAACGTAGTAGATATAATTATAATTGCACTAATATTCGTCTATGTTATGAAAGGTTTTTCAAATGGTGTCATTAAAGAAGCAGTGTCTTTTGTCGGGGGAATAGCCGTAATAATACTTGCATACTTTATTAAAAACCCTCTTTCAGTATTTCTTTACGAACATTTACCATTTTTTAACTTTGATGGAATTCTATCTGGAGTAAGTGTATTAAACATTTTGGTATATGAACTGATATCTTTCTTAATCGTCGCAAGTGTGCTCATGATTATTTACAAAATCATAGTCAATTTCACGAAGTTGATAGAGATGATATTAAGATTTACCATTATATTAGGTTTTCCTTCAAAAATACTAGGGGCACTAGTCGGGTTTGCTGAAGGTGTTGTAGTAACTTTTATAATCTTATTTATCTTTTTCCAATTCGATGACCAAAGACACTTCGTTGAGGAAAGTAAATATGGCAATATCATAATCACCAAAACACCAGTTTTAGCAAATGCAGTAGAGCCTGTGTATACATCAGTTATAGAAATATATGAGGTTGCAGAAAAATACAAAGAATCATTTGATAAGACAGAAGTCAATTTACAAGCGATGGATATTTTGTTAAAATATAAAGTACTCGATATCGAAAATGCTATATCACTCATCGATAGTGGTAAATTAAAAATAGACGGTGTCGATAAGGTATTGGAAAAATATAAACTTAAGGAGGAAGTATGATTAAATATTTAGAAAAAGAAGAAGATTTTAAAACTCTAACCGAAAAAAGAGTACTCGTCGACTTTTATGCCGAGTGGTGTGGTCCATGTAGAATGATGGCAGAAGTACTAGATGACTTAAACAAGGAAGATGAAAGTGTAAACATCTTGAAAATTGACACTGACAAATTTGCAGATATGTCATTTAAAATGGGAGTGATG
>JAZQJK010000002.1:0-11163 GCA_045541615.1 Bacilli bacterium | reverse complement strand
ACAACTATGTATATAAAGTGATAGAATATGACACAAGGACGGGGATTTTAAATGAAAGAAGATAAAAAAATTAAAAGACTTAAATTTTATGATGATTTATTAAAAAATCATAACCACAGTTGGGCCCATGACATCGTCGAGAGAAATCTCAATAATCTACATACGACTGCGATATTCTATAGGGGAACGACTATAACTTATCTAGAGATGTTTGAAAATATGATTAAGTATGCAGCATCACTTAAAGAACTCGGGATAACTAAGGGCATGGAAATACCTATGTGCCTAGAAAATACTCCTGAAACTATATATTTACTCCTCGCGGCAAGTCTAATTGGAGCTAAAGTAAATATCTTTGGAGAGGAATTCAGTAAGGATTATATTAAAGAAATAATAAATGATACAGATGCTAAGATATTATTTATAACTGATACTAAGTATAGTAAACTAGTAGATATCAAAAAAGAAGAAAACATTTTGGATGATACAAACATAGAAAAAATAGTAATGTTCTCTGTGATGGATTCTTATACTGAAAATGCTAGTTTAAAAAAAGAATATGCTGAAAAAGAAAAAGGTTACTTCGATGGAGTCAATAGGGTACCGCTTTATAAAGTAAGTAATTCTAAGGTAATCGATAGAGAGGAATTCATTTCACTTGGAAAGAGCATAATTGACTCGCTCAGTTACACTAGTTTCTATGGCAAGATGAATATTTTGGAGGAAAAATCTGACTTAGAGGACATCTTCAGTATCACTTATTCAAGTGGTTCTACTAATTCAGAAAGACCAAAGGCAATAGTACATAGAGTTAGAAGTTTTAATGCGATTGCTAAAGCACACGATAAAGATATGGGTGATACTCCTGAGATGAAAGGATTTAGATGTCAAGTTCAAATCCCGACACACTCAAATACTTGTATCATCTCTACAATCGCTGATACTCTCGCTCAAGGTTGCACATGTACTTTAGAATACATTTATGATGAAGATTTCTTCTTAAATTCACTTTTAATAAATAAACCTAGTTATTGTATCGCTACGAGAAGTCATTGGTTAAAGGCCATGAAACACCTCAATTCAAATAAAGCATACGAGGGCGTGAATCTTACATTTTTACTCGTACCACTTGCAGCAGGTGAACCACTTGCCCCAGGTGAAGAGAAATTCTTAAACAAAATGCTTAGAAAGAAAAAAGCAGGAAAAGATGTTTTACCTCTTCCTATATCCCCAGTATGCATGTCAATGGCAGGTGGAGATTGTGAACACGGCGGAATATTTTATCAAACATTCAAGTCCTTAAGAGAGATTCCAAATAAATTAAAAAGAAAAGGACCTCTTGGACTTAGAAGTTACGCTATGGTTGATTATGAAGTATTAGATAAGTATGGAAGAATTTGTTATCCGGGTGAAACTGGTAGATTAGTGGCTACTTCTCCATGTGATATGGCTTATTACAAAAATAATGAAGAAGCAACAAGAGAATTCTTTATCACTGATGCTTATGGTAGAACTTGGGGTGACTGCAATGTCTATGCCGAGATAGATGAACTTGGAACAGTACATATCAAGGGAAGAATTCCAAAAGAAAAGATGCAGTATCCTGATTACATATATCAAGAAGTGATTTGTAAAGATACTAAAAACGTACTCTCATGTGAAGTAGTACAATTCAAAACTGAAGGCGGTAGTGATGCGATTGTAGTTCACGTAGAACCTATGCCAAATGTACATATCGATATCGATAAGTTTTTAAAATCACTTGACGGAAGAATAAGAGCAGAACTTCCAAGACAGGCTTATGAAGATAAAATAGTATATAAATTAAGAAATGGATTCCCTTTAACTGGCTGTGGTAAGAGAAACAACAGAGCACTGATTAAAGAAGGATTAGAAAATACATTTAAAGTAACAATTGCAAATGATGAAGTCATTTTAGAAAACGGAAAAGAATTTTTTAAAGCAAAAGATGAGATGCGTTTATCACCTAGCAAAGAAAAAACTTTACAATTAAAGAGAGTAGATAATAAATAATTAAAACCGTAAAATGCGGTTTTTCTTTTTTATGTTTAAATGTTATGATATACTTGATATATAAAGGTAGATGGTATTTTTATGACAAGTGGTTTAAGTTTCGTTTTAGTGAGTCTCGTTTATATCATATTTTTAAATATAATTTACTTTAAAAAGCAACATATAGAGTCACATGAAAATAAGATATTCGGGGTGATGCTGATATCAAATCTCATCGGTGTAATCATAGAAATTATTTGCATATTGTCGATAACGTATGCTACTGAAATAGGTTTTTTGCAGGAGTTTTTATGTAAAGCACTACTCTTATACTTAATGGCATATGCAGTGTTATTTGCACTTTATACGATAATCATTTCACTCAGTACCAAAAAAGAAAAACTCGACAAACATTATAAGATAATCAAAAATTTCTTGATAATATATTACTTGATTTCTGCTTTTTTCATACTATTTCTTCCAATAAGTATATATAAAGATGATGTATCTATGTATTCATATGGATCGAGTGCTAATATCGTGTATATTGCATCCACTATATGTGCTTTCATATGTTCATTCGTACTCATGAAGAACTTTAAAAAAGTTAAAAATAAAAAGTATACACCCCTAATTGGTTTTTTAATAGGGAGTTTTATATGCATGATAATTCAAAATTTAAATCCAGCACTCACACTCATGACATCACTTGAGACATTTGTACTCCTATTGATGTACTTTTCACTTGAAAACCCAGATGTAAAACTCATAAAAGAATTAAATATCGCTAGAGAACAAGCGGAGAAGGCCAACAATGCCAAAACTGATTTTTTATCTAACATGTCACATGAGATAAGGACTCCACTCAATGCAATAGTAGGTTTTTCCCACAGTTTACTCGCTGAAAAAGACTTAAGTAATGCGGCAAAGGAAGATGTTAAATATATAATAAGTGCATCAGATAATTTGCTTGAACTCGTAAATGGAATACTCGACATCTCAAAAATAGAAGCAGGCAAACTTGAAATAGTTAAAACCGATTACAATATTAAAGAATTACTAAATGAATTAGTAGCACTATCTAGAGCAAGACTCGGTGAAAAGCCTATAGAATTTAGAACTAATTTTGATGAAAGTATACCTAATGTTCTCTATGGTGACTCTTCTAGAATAAAGCAAATCTGTTTGAATTTACTCACTAACTCAATAAAATATACGAAAACCGGATTTATCGAATTCAAAGTAGACCACATTAAAAAGGGCGATATTTGTAGACTTATCATATCAGTTGAAGATACAGGTGTCGGTATCAAAAAGGAAAATATCGATAAACTTTTTACGAAATTTGAAAGACTTGACCATGAGAAAAATATCTCCATCGAGGGAACTGGTCTTGGCCTTGCGATTACAAAAAGACTAGTCGAGATGATGAACGGAAAAATCGTAGTACAAAGTGAATATGGTAATGGTTCAAAATTCACTGTGGCAATAGACCAAAGAATTGGAGTAGAACGCGAAGAAGAAAAATCCGAATATTTTAATGAGATTACGGATTTCTCATCTAAGACAGTACTCATAGTAGATGATAACAAACTCAATTTAAAAGTAGCCCAAAAACTGCTCGAACCATATAACATCACTTCTGTTTGTTCAGAGAGTGGCATAGATGCAATAGAGAGAATTAAAAACGGCGAGAATTATGATTTGATATTTTTAGATGATATGATGCCACACAAATCCGGTGTAGAAACTCTAAAAGACTTAAAAGAGATAAAGGATTTCAGCATACCAGTTGTCGCACTCACTGCAAATGCTATTTCTGGTATGAAAGAGAAGTACTTAAATGACGGATTCGATGATTACCTAGCAAAACCTATCGAAAAAAACGAACTCACAAGAGTACTTAATACTTTACTAAAATAGAAAAAACATTTACAATATAAGAAGAAGGTGGATTATGAAAGATATAAGTATATTAACAATGCATGGCGTTGATATTAATAAAAGTTTAGAACTCTTCGGGGATATGGCAACATATGACCAAATGCTAGAAGATTTTCTTAAAGATGTCGATGGAAAAATAGAAAGTGCTAAGAGATATAAGGAAACTGCAGACATGGCAAATTATGCTATAATGGTACATTCTTTGAAAAGCGATTGCAAATATTTCGGTTTAATGGAACTCGCCGATAAATTTTATGAGCATGAACTCGCTGGAAAATCTAATAATTTCTATTTTGTCACTTCCAATTTCGATGAACTAGTAAAAGAAGCATATAAAATGATAAACGTATTAAAAAAGTATATGGGTGTCGATGTAGGTGATACCCAAATTACCGACGAAAACATAAATGGTAAAATCATCATGGTCGTAGATGATTCAAATGTCATCAGAAACTTCATCCAAAAGATATTCGCTGGAAAATATGAAGTCAAACTTGCCAGTGATGGTGTCGAGGCAATTGGTCTGATATCTAATACTCCTCATGAAAAATCGATGTGTGTATTTCTCGATTTGAACATGCCAAATAGCGATGGATTTGCTGTTTTAGAGTATTTTAAAGGAAATGATTTATTCTCAAAAGTTCCTGTTTCTATTATAACTGGTGTAAATGACAAGGAATCTATCGATAGGGCATTTTCTTACCCAATAGTAGATATGATACAAAAGCCGTTTAATGAGATGATGATTAAAAATGTCGTTGAAAAAACTTTAGCCCAAAAACATTAATTTCATTAATAAAAAACTTCTTTAAGCATACATTTTAATGTGAAAGGAAGTTTTATTTATGGAAATTTTAAAGGTTTCATCAAAGTCTAATCCAAACAAAGTAGCAGGTGCTATAGCAAACATATTTAGAAATAATGGAGAAGTTGAGATTCAAACGGTTGGGGCAGGTAGCCTAAACCAGGCTGTAAAGTCGATTTGCATAGCTCGAGGCTTTGTTGCCCCTTCCGGAAAAAATTTAATATGTATTCCTGCATTTGCAGACATAACAATTGACGGAGAAGAAAAGACAGCAATAAAATTAATCGTTGAAGCACGCTAAACATTTGACAAAAAGCCAAAAAAATAGTAGATTATAGTTACGTAAACAAAAAAGCGGGTGAAGCCAACCTATAAGTGAGCAAATAATAAAGTGGGTGAAGCCAGCCCTATAAGTGAGCAAATAATAAAGCGGGTGAAGCCAGCCCTATAAATGTGCAAATAAAAATGAGGTTAGAGAGCATACTCTAATCTTTTTATATGATTTTTTTATTTTTCATGATAAAATAATAAAGAAAGTAGGTTAGAACATGGATGAAGTAAAAATAAATGGTATATATAGACACTTTAAAGGTAATTATTATATAGTAGAAAACTTTGCAACGAGTTGTGAAGATGAAAGCATATTAGTAATCTACCGTGCACTCTATGGAGAAAATAAACTGTGGGTTAGAAGTTTAAAAGAATTCACGAGTAAAGTAGATAAAGAAAAATACCCTGAATCCAAGCAAACGTATAAATTCGAATTACAGGAAATAGCAAGTAAATATTAAGGAAAAAATGCGGTATGAAAAAAATAAAAATTGCATTTCTTATAAATCTCACTTTCTCAGTTATAGAATTCTTAGGTGGAATAATCACGGGGAGTATTTCAATAATTACTGATGCTCTTCACGATTTTTTAGATGCATTATCGATTGGTATTTCTTATGTTTTCGAACGAATAAGTCTGAAAAAACCCGATAAAAAATATACTTTTGGTTACTCTAGATACTCAACTTTAGGTGCTTTTATAACTATGGTTCTTCTCATATGTGGGTCTATTATAATGATAATTACTGCATGCGGAAGAATACTCAATCCTATCGTTGTCGACTCAAACGGAATGATAATTCTCGCAGTTTTAGGGGTGATTTTCAATACTGGTGCTGCTATTATTACAAATAAAGGAAAAACTCTAAATCAAAGGGCTGTTAACTTACACATGATAGAGGACTGTCTCGGCTGGGCCATTGTACTCATCGGTGCAATTGCGATGAAATTCACAAATCTATATATAATTGACCCAATATTATCGTTTGTAGTAGCACTTTACATATTACTACATGCACTAAAAGGTTTCAAAGAGACATTTGATGTGTTTTTAGAAAAAGTTCCTAGTGATATAAACGTTCTTGAAATCGAAAGAGAAATACAGTTGATAAATGGAGTAAATAAAGTCTCACACCTTCACATATGGAGTATTGATGGCACAAAAAACTGTGCAAGTATATGTATAAGTATTAGTAAAAAAAGCACGGCAAATATCAAAAAAGAAATAAGAAAAATATTTTTAAAGAAGGGCATAGAACACGTTACGATTGAAGTAACTAAAAAATTAGATGAATGCAATTTTTAAGGGCTCTAATGAGCTTTTTTTGACTTTTTTGTAAAAAAATGATATCATACCCATCGATTAAAGGGGGATTTGTATGGACATATTTTCGATGTTAGAAAGTGATACGATTTATGAGGTAAGTAAAAAATCTAGTAATCGTGATATCTTGCTTGGTGTGTACAGTGATTATGCGATTTGTACTGGTGGAATAGCATCACTTAAAAATCCTGATAAGATGAATAAAATCGGATACTATCATGTTAAACATATAAAAAATAATAAACCATCTTATTTAGATTTTAATGCCAAGATAAATGATATCTCTGCCATGGAAAAAGAACCTACTTATGCTTGTAGACCGATACTAAAACCTGAAATTTTCAAAGAGTTGCCAAGAGAAGTAATATCTCTTAAGTATCCAGAAAAAATCATAGTCGGAGAATTTCCTCAAACAGCCGTTCATAAAGAATTATCTCATGAACTTGAAACAAAGATGATGATGGGGAAACTTTTAAAAACTGGTAAAGAGTACATTTATTGCTATAATTATGATTATAGGAGCGATAATTTTTTATTCGATTTTACACCAGAATACTACTACAAGGGTAAAAAATATATTCGCCAAAAAGTTCTCTCTCCTAACTCTACTGATTTAAAAAAATACGCATACTTGTCAAATGGAATTTATGTTACCAATGGTGATTACGTGTGGATAGAAGTGGAACCGCTTATTTTTAAAAAACTCGAAGATGATTGGATTTCAGAAAAATGTCTATTCTCTGGATTTCCAGTGACACATAAAAACCTTAAAGAAAATTTTAATTACGAAGAGACATATCTCTACCAATATTTAAATTCCATTTTTGTAAAAAATATCATGCCAAGTGGATATGAACTCTTAAAAAAGAGCAAAATCGAAAAACTTAAGCACGATGAATTACTCATATTGATATCATACTTTATAAATACCGATGAAACTCTCCTAGGTGAGATGTTTGAAACTTTAAAAAGTTACGATGAGGGTTATATAGAACTCTTTAAATCCGGTTGGATAGACAAAGATTTTTCTAGAGCAAGTACTATATCGAAATTCAATATGCGTGAAAGATTGAAATTTTAAATAAAACTATGGTATTATATTTATAAGAAGGAGTGTAATGATGAAAAAAAGTGAAAAAGTAAGTAAAGAAAAACTTATGGAAAGAAGCAGTAAGACAATAGGAGAGTTTAAGACTTTTATAAGTAGGGGAAATGTATTAGACATGGCAGTAGGTGTGATAATCGGTACTGCTTTTGGTAAAATTGTGACTTCGGTAGTAAATGATATCTTGATGCCTCTTATAGGTGTAATAATAGGTGGATTAGATTTCACGGGTTTATCAATAAATGTCGGTGGAGAAAATATCATGTACGGTATGTTCATCCAAAATGTCATCGATTTTCTCATAGTCGCATTATGTATATTTGTATTAGTGAAATTTGTAAACAAGTTAACTAAAAAAGAAGAAGAGAAAAAAGAAGAAGCACCAGCACCAAAAAAAGAAGAACAAGTCATTCTTCTTGAGGAAATACGCGATTTACTAAAAGAACATAAATAATGGTGACTGGTATGTTTAAATTAGTATTTATATTCTTTATCATATTTGGTATCATATTTTTATCGATATTCGTAAGCGTCATCACGACTATTCTAAGTCCTAAAAGACGTCATAAATGGATGCGTGATGAGATGAATTTTCTAAAAGAAGAATTGCTAAACACTAGGGGTGATATCGAGGATATGTTTAAAGATATAACTGGAAACAAATATGAGAAATCCACTTTTAAGAGTAATCACAAATACTGCATGTGGTGTGGCGCTGAGATGACTGATGATTTCATATATTGTAAAAACTGTGGAAAAAAGCAAAAATAAAATTGGCCCGAAGGCCATTTTTTAATTTATACAAGCACCATCAACTGAAAGAGTTGCTCCTGTTATATAAGAGGCATTATCGCTTGCTAAAAAGACAAATGCATTTGCAATATCATCTGGTTCTCCCATGCGTCCAAGTGGAATAGTTTTGAGGAGGTATTCAATAGTTTCCTGAGGTAACTCATCGACCATATCGGTATGTATTACTCCAGGTAGTACGGCATTTACTCTTATTCCATCTTTTCCAAGTTCACGTGCCAAAGATTTAGTTAGTGCGTTGACAGCCCCCTTACTAGTAGGGTATGCAACTCCTCTAGACTGACCATAAATGCTAACCATAGATGAAGTGTTCAAAATAACGCCACCACCGTTTTCTTTCATATACTCTGAGACAACTCTTGATGTATTATAAACTCCCTTAATGTTTAAATCCATTACATTGTCATAATCGCTTTCTTCGTAATCATAAAAACTCTTTGAATCAGATATCCCAGCATTGTTTACTAAAATATCGATTTTCCCGTGTTTTTTGATGACCTCATCAATCGCATACCTAACTTGCTTTATATTTTTTAAATCAGGGCATTGAGCACTGACATCGTATTTAGGATTTTCCTCTTTAAGTTTACCAAGGGCACGACTAATTGAAGAATCGCTGCTTCCAAAAAATACTACAGTAGCTCCTTCTTTTAAAAACTTTCTAACTGTCGCATAACCGATACCTCTAGTGCCACCAGTTATGACTGCTATTTTTCCTTCTAACATGTAAATTCACTCCTTAATAACAAAAATATATCATTATTATGTGTGAAAATAAACAATTTAGACACAAACTTTACACGGAACGTGATATAATGTAATAGATTGGTGGTAATGTTATGGATGACATTTTTAAATATATTAAAAAGTTTGGAGATAAAAGTTTTAGTGAAGAACCTGTGAATGAAGTAGACATCGCGATTTTTTCTCAGATATCATATATTGACTTTTCAAAAGTTGAATCTTGCAAGCATGATGTAGGGTTAAATTTAGAGGATTCTTGGATTCTTGCAAAAGAAAAAAACAAAAATGAGAGAAGTCTAGCTCATAAAAATGCTATAAAAATAATAAGTGAAGTGTATAATACTAATCGTTACAAAGAGATAATAGTTTCAAATTTTTTCTATAAGACAACTGACAATACACAATTTGGTGCAATTACTTTAAGTGGTATAGATAATTATTTATATGTCGTATTTGAGGGTACTGATGATACGATTGCCGGTTGGAAAGAAGATTTTGCTCTCACATATACATATCCAACTGAAGCGCAAGTTATGGCTAAAAACTATTTAACTAACATTTTAAGAACTCATAATAAAGATGCAATCATACTCGGTCACTCAAAGGGTGGAAATCTTGCACTTGCTGCCGCGCTTGATGTATCATTATTTAAAAAAATGAGAATTAAAAAAATATATTCACTAGATGGTCCTGGTCTTAAACGAAGTGAATTTCATTCTCTAAAATATAAATTAATTAGAAAAAAACTTATAAATATCATACCAAATAGAAGTATAGTCGGTGTTCTTTTAGAGCAAGAAAACGTCGAAGTAGTAAAATCGCGCGCGCTTGGTTTAACTCAACATCTACCGACAACTTGGATAGTTGAAAATAAAAGTTTTAAACGAACTAAACAAGATAAACTCAGTATTAGGTTTGATGAATCGATAAATAATTGGTTAGATAAATATAATTATGATGAGAGAAAGTTTATTGTAGAAAGCGTGTTTAATTTATTTTTAGAGGCTGATATCAAGAGTTTAAATGATTTGAAGATAACAAAACTAGATAATTTGCAAAGATTGTTTAAAGAATCTAAAGACATGTCGGATGAGACAAAAGAGGTCATAGGAAATAGTTTCAAACTTCTTGCTAGCGAATTCAGTTCTGATATCTTAGAGGATGGAAAAAAATTTATATCGGGAAAACTAGATGAGGCTGGGAATAAATTAGAAAAATTGTTAAAATCAGAAAAGAAAGGTGATTAGATATGTACATATTTTTACCAGATATTTACCAAAAAAGTATTTACTCAATTGATTATGAAACTCTAAAAAATGCCGGTATAAAAATAATACTTTTTGACTTAGATAACACTCTGGTTCCTACATCTCAAAATGTACCTAGTCCTAAGTTGAAAACCCTTTTTGAGGAAATTAAAAGTATAGGTTTAAAACCGGTAATACTTAGTAATTCTGCCAAAAAAAGAGTTGAACCATTTAAAGAAGAATTATTTGTAGATGCCTCTTGTTCATCGAAAAAACCATTAAAATTTAAGTATAAAAAAATAATGGATATATACGATGTCACACCAGGCGAAGTTGCTGCCGTTGGTGACCAACTTTTGACAGACATATTTGGAGCCAATAGAATGGGAATAACTAGCATTTTAGTAAATCCGATTAGCACGAATGATTTTAAGGTGACAAAATTAAATAGATTAATTGAAAATAAAATAATAAAACATTTCAGTAAAAATGGTGTATTCGAAAGGGGAAAGTATTATGAGTAAAATATGTTTTGGTTGTGGAACTAAATTGCAAACAAAGAATCCAGAAAGCGAAGGTTATATACCTGAAAACAAATTAGAAACCGCTGATTATTGTCAAAGGTGCTTTAAGATGATACATTATGGTCAATATGAAAAAAATCAAAAACCTAAAAGTACGAAGGCAATTATAGAAAGCGTCAACAAAAATGCGAAGTATGTCGTATTCTTAACGGATTTTATAAATGTATTTGATGAAGTAATGAATATATTCAAAATGATTAAAGTACCTAAAATTTTAGTGATAAGCAAAAGTGATATAATTCCTAAAAATGTCTCAT
>JAZQJK010000001.1:0-1521 GCA_045541615.1 Bacilli bacterium | reverse complement strand
GCTCTAGCAGTAATAAGTATCTGTTATTATGAAAATATAGAAAGTAGTGAAGTAGAAAAACATTTCCAAACATTTAAAGGTGCTAAAAGAAGATTCACAGAAACTATCGTATCTGACTGTATCATCATCGATGACTATGCTCATCATCCAAATGAAATAAAATCTACGATAAATGCTATCAAACAAAAATATCCAGAAAAAACTATTGTTTCTATCTTTCAACCACACACCTTCACAAGAACTAAAGAATTTGCTAAAGATATTGCTACTGTCTTAAATGAAACAGATGCTTCATACATCCTAGATATCCATCCAGCAAGAGAAAAGCAATCTGACTATCCAGACATAACCAAAGACATAATCATCAAAGACATAACAAACGGACATCCAATAACTATAAACGATGCCCATATCCTAAACGAATACCAAAACACAGTCTTTATCTTTATGTCTCCAAACGATATCTCTAAACTAGAAACAGATTTAATAAACCTAAAACAATTGACAAAAATATAATTAAATTAATGCACAGCACGTGTTTTTTCGCTTTTTAAGCGAGCCCCTTTTAAGGGGCTTATTTTATTTGTCATATATTAGTTGACATCCTAAATATTTTCGCGGTATAATTAACTTAAAGTAGAAAAATAGAGGTGTCATATGAAAAATAAACGAATAATTCCAACTTTAATCGTTCTAGGTATTATTTTTACTATCATGGGAGGTTCCCTAGCATACTATAATTGGCAAACATCGTCTTCTCAACAAACCAAAGTTACGTTTACTGCCAATGCCTCATTTTCATGTTCAGCTGATGGTGGTGGCGATATCACCAGTGGACAAGTTAATCTTGTTCCAACCTCATGTACTGATACCCAAAATGCCATCAAAAGAACTGTTACTGTAAATACTGTTCTAAATAACCAAGGTGAAAATATCATGTTAGACCTTTGGCTAAATGTAAATACCTTAAGTGATGGACTAAAAAACAGTACTAACTTTATGTATGCCTTAACAACCGGAAGTAGTAGTTGTACTCATGGCAAAATCATAAGTGGTAACTTCAATGGTAAAGTCCAAAATGATAAAGTAAAACTCTTAGACGGAAAAACTTATTCAGAAACTACCGAAGAAACCTACTATCTATGGATATGGCTAGATAGTGCTGAAACAAGTACCTCTACCATGAATCAAAACTTCAAACTAACCCTAGGTGGCGAATGTACTGATAAATTACCAATAACCGCAGCCACTCTCGTATCAAATGCCAACCCAACCACCCTAACATATGCAAATGCTACCGATACTCAAAAAGGGAATATGTGGGCGGTTAGTCATGAGGCTACCGACCAAACACCGGCTACCACCGATTACCGTTTTATCGGTTCATCACCAAATAACTGGATTAAATTCAATGGCGATGAAGATTGGCGTATCATCGGAGTCTTTGATGGCAAAATCAAAATCATCAAAAGTACCAAAGTAGGTAATACCAATTATGGTTTTGATGGAAAAAAAACTGGT